>NZ_JAIJZO010000010.1:0-73153 GCF_019754115.1 Streptococcus sp. 2018110
ATCAATGAAGTGACCTATACCAATAATAATCTCAAAACTCGACAGGAGTTAATAGAGTGGGCTAGTAGCAAGTTTCGCTTAGAGGGAATTGATAAGCCAAAAGACGCCATCATCATTGAGGCATTTGAGTTAGATGGTCAAACTGTTCATCTAGGCGATACAGTGACTTTAAAAAGCAAGCTACACGGCATTGATGTGAGGAAGAAAGCCATCGCTTATGATTATGATCCTTTAGCTAAGAATTACCGCTCTATCACTTTTGATGATAAGGCAAGTATTGGCACAGGTAAAACTGGTGGGAGCATAACTACACTAGCAAATAATCTCATTGATGGGAATAAGCGGAGTGAGGATGTTGCCGTTGAAATTGCTCTTGAGAATGCCAATAAAGCCTTTGATGCAGAATTTGAGAAACGTCAAGTAGCCATTGATAACGCTATTGAACAGGCTCAAAGTCATGGGGAGGTTTATGCGGATCGATTAAAGGCCAGCATTGATAATGAACTTAGTTCTATTCACCAACAGATGCGGCAACATGAAGAGGAGCAGCAACGCATAACTCGTGATTTAATGGCAAAGGCTGGGGTAAATAGCAACCTAGCCACAGAAGCCAAACTGAAGGCAGAACAGGCTCAAACTGGGGCAACTGAAGCCCTCAGAAGGTCAGAACAAGCCAAGCTTGATGCCATTCAAGAAGCTAACCGATTGACTTCAACGGAGCGTAGTCAAACAGAGTCAAAGATTGCGACAGCAAAATCACAAGCTATCTCTGAAGCTAGTCGATTGGTTGATGTAGCAAAATCACTATTAGGTGGACAGTTGGCTACAGTAAGTACCAATCTCTCGCAAACCAAGGAAGATATAAAACTTCTTGCGAGTAAGCAACTGGTGGATAGTCTGACTGGTCGAGTAACGGGTGCAGAATCCATGATTCAAGTGCAAGCAGACCAAATTTCTCAGCGAGTAAAGACTAGCGATTTTAACCAAGCAAAACAGAGAATCGAAACTGCAGAGTCAACGATTACTCAATTGGGGAATCGTATTACAACTGAAATCAGTCAAGTGGATGCGAAAATTCCAACTAGCCTAGATGGCCTAAATTTGATGACTGGTACTCGTGATTGGTCGAATAAAGGAAATGCCTGGCATTTAGGAAACAATTGGTCTACTGAAACAGAGAATTTCAGAGGACTAGTAGTTCGTTCGACCCAAGCGGGTTATAACGGAAGTCATCAGAATATTGTTGTGAAAGCAGGAGATGTCATTACTTTTAGCTTTTATGCCAAAGCAAATCAGCCACTTTCTTCCATCAAAGTTTCAGCGATTTGGTCCGGTTCGAGTGTCTATAGTGCTCCAGTCGCAAGAGTGAGAGAGTCTGACGATATTATATCTGTCACCAGTGACTGGAAACGCTACTGGAAAACCGTTCATGTATTATCTGATGGCTCACTCCAATTTCGGACAGAGTACAATGGCAGTACTATCCCAAATGGCAATAAATTCTATGTGGCAGGATTGAAAGTCGCAAAGACCTCACTAGATACAGGTTATTCAGAAAATCCAGCAGATTTAGCTGGTGAATTGACCACCCAACGGACACTCATCACTCAAACGGCTTCTGGTGTAGAGCAGGTTTCTACAAGATTAACCGAGGCGAGTGGAAAGATTTCTAGTAGTGAAACACAGATTCGACAATTAGTTTCGGATGTATCCTCAAAGGTCAGTCAGACGGATTTCAATAACTTGAAACGAACTGTTGAAGGACATACTACATCCATCCAACAGACGCAACAATCTATTTTGCTTAAGGCTGATAAGACCGTTCTTGAAGGGGTCAAAACCACCGCTGACAATGCCTTGGCTAAGGCCAACACAAACGCTAGTCAGATTACCCAAACCAAGGCAGACCTACGGATTGCAAATGACGCTATTTCACAGAAAGTCGCAAAGACCGATTTTAATAGCTTAATCGGTCGAGTAACAAGTGCAGAAACCACTATCCGAACACAAGCTGGGCAAATTGAACAACGACTAACAAGTACGCAAGTTGAATCTGCCATTAACTCAAAAGGCTACCAAACTAAGTCTCAGGTTGATTCCAATATTGCGGGTCGTGGCTATCTTACGAGCAGTTCGTTACAACCCTATGCGACGACAACTAGTGTGCAGAATTTGGTTAGAACCACCTCTGATAGTTTTACCCAGCGAATCAGTCAAACGGAAAGCAGAATCCCTACCTCAGTTTCGCATCGCAACTTGATAGCTGGTACTTCGGATAGATGGAGTGTTTATCAGACGATAAATGCCACAAGCAACTGGGTAGCCTCTTTAGGGAGGGTGCAATTTGGAGATGAAAGTGGTATTTATATTGGGTCAAAAGTTCATCTATATGTTCATATCTCAGCGGATGAGATTACATTTGACCCTGCGGTGACGACTCGTAATATGAAACTCCAAGGTCCAATTTTGGATAGTCAAAATGCTTGGACATGGACTAACTGGAATTTGTATCACCCATTCTACAATAAATGGAGCAGCAATCTGACAACGGGCAACAATTATCGGTTAATCAAACTAACCTCTACCGTCACTCAAGAGATGTATCAACACTCTAAAGGCTTTGAACTTCAAGTCAGAATTGATGGAGTTAAAACAGGTAAGTTCCATGTGAGAGCTTTAATGGTATCAACTGGTGATATCTTTCCAGACTATTGGACACCATCATTAGACGACTTTACGACAGTGACCGCCTTTCATGAAGTGCGGGATACTGTAAGTAGTCACACTCGGACCATTGGAGATCACACCAATCAAATCAGTCAGGTTGTTCAAACGGCTACTGGGATTGTGACACGAGTTGGCAATCTAGAAACAAGTCGAGCAACAACGGCGGCAATTAATGCCATTCAAACGCAGGTTTCAACACTTGCAGGGGCGTGGTCGGTTCGAAATCTGACCAGTGCAGGGACAGTCCTGAGTCAGCTCAATCTTAATAAGGATGGCACAGTCAAGATTGATGGAAAACTCGTTCAAATAACAGGCACGACCTATATCCAAGATGGTGTGATAGCGAGCGGTAAGATTGCCAGTCTTGATGCAGGCAAGATTACGTCAGGCATCATCTCGGCAGCTCGAATTGGAGCAGAAGCAATCACTGCGGATAAGTTAAAGGTTGACCAAGCTTTCTTCACCAAGTTTATGGCAACGGAAGCCTATCTCAAGCAGTTGTTTGCCAAATCGGCCTTTATAACACAAGTGCAGTCAGTAACCCTATCTGCCAACAAAATTTCAGGCGGTATTTTGTCAGCCATCAACGGAGCTATGAAAATCAATCTTTCACTTGGGAACATCAAGTTCTTTACCAACTCTCCATCCATTTCTCGAGAGGTTAGTGGATATCCCCACCAATGGGTTTCCTTTGAGACAGGAACGTCAAACGGGAAACCATGTGGTGTAACCATTATTGGTTCGAATCGATGGAACAACTGGAATGCCAATGACGGTGGCTTTGTAGGAATTCGAGCATGGAATGGTACTGATACCGACCAAATTGATGTGGTAGGTGATAAAGTACGTTTAGCCAGTGCCCCATATACCAATCCAGATGGGTGGGAAATAGTAACCTTGCCTAATCGATTGAGTATTGATGCCTTTAAAGCATCTGACCGACCAAGTTCGATATTGAATATCGGTGATATCCGCATCTATCGAAATGGGACAACCTATGTCAGTCTAAAAGATGTACTTCATCAATTCAATCACAATTTTAAACACTTAGTAAACATCACAGGTCGAGGTGACGTCATCTTGACATGGGACACGATTAAATAAAGGAGTTCACAGATGAATCTAGAACAAATCAACCAATCACTTAAACTAACTATCCAGGAGCTTGTGACAAAGCTATCTGATGAAATTACCGCTAAGAACCTCATTGCCATCCAATTGGTGGAAAGGGATGAGGAACTTAGTCTGTTGCGTAAAGAAAAACAGGAATTGACTGAGCTGTTAGAAGTTCAGACAAAACCTGAAGAAGGGAAAGGAGAATAGTTATCATGGCACTTCTCAATATTGACAAAGTAACAGAACCATTTGATTTGGAAACAGCTCTCGCTTACATGCGTAAGAATGGAGAGTTCATACGTTGTAGGACCGCAGAGCAGGATTTTTACATGTATCTTGAAGAAGTAAGGCGACCTGCCATTAAGAATGGAAAGCGGCAGTTGATTACAACTGAAACAGTTTGGGCATTTAATCAGTGGGGCAGTACCACATTAACACTGAACCTTTCTGATTTGTTCCATGATTGTTTCTATCTGATGCGGTTTGATGAGAACGGTCAACCAGATTGGTCAGACCCTACCATTGTGCAGGAGGGTTCAGTAGAAAGTGAGGTGACCGATGAAGGAATTGTTAACACTTAATAAGATTTTATTTTCCATGATTGGAGGCTTGATTGGTAGTCTATTTGGAGAGTTGGATGGCATCCTATATGCTCTACTGGTCTTCATTATTATTGACTATCTAACAGGAATTTTTGCGGCAGTTGTAGAGAAACAGTTGTCGAGTAGTATCGGTTTTCGTGGCATCTTTAAAAAGATAGCTATTTTATTTTTAGTTTCATTAGGTCATATGATTGATACTGCAATCATCAAGCAGGGTGGAACAATTCGAACCATGGTCATTTTCTTTTATCTCAGTAATGAGGGGTTAAGTATCTTAGAAAATACTGTTCGAATTGGTCTACCAATACCTGAGAAACTACAAGCAATCTTAAAACAAATCAACGAGAGGTGAGAAGTTATGGGAAAACATCTAGTCATTTGTGGTCATGGGCAAGGGCGAACAGGCTATGATCCTGGAGCAGTGAATGCCAAACTAGGCATCACAGAAGCTGGAAAGGTTCGAGAATTATCCAAGTTAATGGCTAAGTACAGTGGACAACAGATTGATTTTATTACCGAACAAAATGTTTATGATTATCGGAGTATTACTAGTATTGGTAAGGGATACGACTCGATTACTGAATTGCACTTCAATGCCTTTAATGGTAGTGCCAAAGGAACAGAAGTCTTAATTCAATCCTCCTTAGAAGCAGATAAGGAAGATATGGCAATCCTATCTCTGCTTTCACGTTACTTTCAATATCGTGGTATTAAGAAGGTAGATTGGCTCTATAATGCCAACCAAGCAGCGAGCCGTGGATATACCTACCGTTTGGTGGAGATTGCCTTCATTGATAATGAACAAGATATGGCGATTTTTGAAAACAAGAAAGAGGACATTGCGAGAGGTCTTGTATCAGCTATAACAGGAGTTGAAGTCAAGACAATAGTTCCCTCGCCCCCCAGTTCAACCGTTGGGAGTTCAGGAACTCCTTCAAAACCAATCTATCTTGTTGGTGATAGTCTTAGGGTGTTGCCTCATGCGACTCATTATCAGACTGGTCAGAAAATTGCCAACTGGGTCAAGGGGCGAACCTACAAAATCATCCAAGTGAAGAATGTTCACCAGTCCAACAGTAAGAGAGCTTATCTACTTGATGGAATCAAGTCATGGGTGCTTGAGCAGGATGTAGAAGGAACAACTAAAGGCCATAGTGAGCAGACCTATCAAGCACAGAAAGGCGATACGTATTATGGAATCGCTCGGAAGTTTGGTCTATCAGTAGATGCTCTTCTTGCGTTAAATGGCTTGAAGAAGACGGATATTTTAAGAGTTGGACAAACTCTAAAGGTCAATGCGGCTTCAAGGACAACAACCACTATTCCAACCAGTGTTGCCAGTCGTGTGGTTGCGTCAGCTTTATCTAAGGTCGGTCAAAAGGTGACTGTTCCTTCTAACCCTTATGGTGGACAGTGCGTTGCCTTGGTGGATAAGATTGTTCAAGAACTTACGGATAAGAATATGTCCTATACTAATGCCATTGATTGTTTAAAGAAAGCAAAATCAAATGGTTTCCAAGTAATCTACGATGCTTGGGGTGTGAATCCTAAAGCAGGTGATTTTTATGTCATTCAGACGGATGGTTTGGTATATGGTCACATTGGTGTCTGTGTGACGGATTCAGATGGAAAAAGTATTGATGGTGTGGAACAGAATATTGATGGGTATTCTGACCATAATAAGAACGGTATCAATGACCAATTGGAAATTGGTGGTGGTGGAATTACTCGTCGTGTGAAACGTCAATGGATGGCGGATGGCTCACTCTACGATTCAACTGGAACAATTAAACTCGGTAAAGTTGTAGGTTGGTTTAGAATTTCATAATTATGTTATTAGCCTGGTGGAAACATCAGGCTTTATTTTTTTGCCTTTTTTTCAATAAGTGCGGAAAAATTACTCCCAAACCTACCTAGTAAGGTAGGAGGATAATATGGACGTTCAAAAAATTAATAATGAGATGACCTATCAACTTACAATGATACAAGCAAAGGTACTTCTAAATAAAGGAGCAATCACTATTGAGGAATTTGAGCTTTTTAGGCAATTGATGCTTGAAAAATATCAACCATTTATAAGTCAATTATCGACCTAATAACTGGATATTTTTTTCTTTTAGAGTGATATATAGTAGCGAAAGGAGTGTATTAATTTGAGAACTGTTAGAAGAATACAACCCATAAAATCGCCCTGCAAGCCAAAATTAAAAGTTGCGGCATATGCAAGGGTTTCCGATAGTCGTCTTCATCATTCTCTGTCAACGCAGATTAGCTACTATAACCGTTTGATACAAGCACATCCAGACTGGGAATTGGTAGGGATTTATTATGATGAAGGCATAAGCGGTAAAGAACAAAGTAATCGGCAAGGCTTTCAAAATCTTATAAAGGATTGTGATGATGGAAAGATTGATAGGATAATCACTAAGTCAATCGCTCGTTTTGGTCGAAATACAGTTGAATTACTAACCACTGTTCGACAATTACGTCTGAAAAATATTGGTGTTACTTTTGAGAAAGAAAATATAGATAGTCTTAGCTCAGAAGGAGAATTGATGTTAACCCTCCTTGCCTCAGTAGCTCAAGAGGAGTCTCAAAACCTGAGTGAAAATATAAGATGGCGAATCCAAAAGAAGTTTGAAAAAGGGATTCCGCACACTCCACAGGATATGTATGGATACCGTTGGGATGGAGAACAATATCAGATTGAACCTAATGAGGCAAAAGTTATAAGAAAAGTCTTTAAATGGTATCTGGATGGAGATTCGGTACAGCAGATAGTTGATAAACTCAATCAGGAACAAGTCTTAACAAGGCTTGGTAATCCATTTACCGTAGCAAGCATCAGAGAATTCTTCAATCAAGAAGCATACTTTGGTCGCCTTGTCTTACAGAAGACTTATCGCGAATCATTCTCTAGAAATCCGAAAAGGAATAAAGGGCAACGCAATAAGTACATTATTGAAAATGCACACGAGCCAATTGTTACAAAAGCATATTTTGATTTAGTACTTCATGAGAAGGAGCGAAGATATCAGTTAATGAGTCAAGAAAGCCACTTAAATAAAGGTATCTTTCGTGACAAAATTTTTTGTTCAGAATGCGGATGTTTGATGATTGTTAAAGTGGATTCAAAACAAGTCAATAAAACCGTACGATATTATTGTAGAACACGTAATCGATTCGGAGCATCATCATGTTTATGTAGGACGTTAGGAGAAAAGCGACTTTTGGCATCGTTTAAAAGCAAGTTAGGCATTGTCCCTGATAAAGAGTGGGTTGATATTAATATTAAACAAATTGAATATGACTTTGGTCACCGTATCATTTGGGTAACACCAGTAAAAGGAAGGAAATATCCTATAGAAATTAGAGAGGGGCGATATTAGTGAAGAAAGTAATTACTATTGAGGCTACACCAAGTATTATTAGGTCGAGTTCAGATGATTTCTCTTTGAAGAAGCGTAGAGTTGCAGGCTATGCTAGGGTATCAACTGACCATGAAGACCAAGCAACAAGCTATGAGTCACAGATGCGGTACTACTCTGAATACATTAATGGGAGGGATGATTGGGAATTTGTTAAAATGTACTCTGATGAAGGCATCAGTGGGACAAACACAAAATTAAGAACTGGTTTCAAATCTATGGTGGAAGATGCACTCAATGGCAAAATCGATTTGATTATTACAAAATCTGTTAGTCGATTTGCGAGGAATACCGTAGACTCACTGACTACAGTTAGGCAGTTGAAAGAGGTAGGTGTAGAAATCTACTTTGAGAAAGAAAACATCTGGACTTTGGATTCAAAAGGTGAGCTACTCATAACTATCATGTCTAGTTTAGCACAAGAAGAAAGTAGGAGCATATCCGAGAACGTAACTTGGGGCTTAAGGAAACAATTCGCAGAAGGGAAGGTTCATTTTCCTTATACCAATGTTTTAGGCTTTAAGGCAGGTGAAGATGGGGCAATTGTAGTTGATCAGGATGAAGCCAAAACTGTTAGGTACATCTTTCAGCAAGCACTTATTGGAAAATCACCATATCATATCGCAAAGGATTTGACTGAACAAGGTATATCCTCTCCTAGCGGCAAATCTCATTGGAACGCAACCACAATCAAGCGAATGCTTAGAAATGAGAAGTATAAAGGGGATGCCTTACTACAGAAAACATTTACAATAGATTTTCTGACCAAAAAGAAGAACATCAACAGAGGTGAGTTACCTCAGTATTATGTGGAGAATAACCATGAAGCAATAGTAGATAGAGAGACCTTTGATGCAGTTCAACTAGTGCTCGATAATAAAGGCAGAAAGTCGAGCACAACAATCTTTAGTTCAAAACTGGTATGCGGAGATTGTGGTCATTTCTTTGGTAGCAAGGTATGGCATTCAACTTCCAAATACAGAAGGGTAATCTACCGATGTAACGATAAATATAATGGCAGTAGTAAATGTTCTACCCCTCACGTTACTGAGGAAGAGGTGAAACAGTGGTTTGTCTCAGCAGTTAATCAAGTATTAGATAATAGGCTTGAAGTTATTGACAATCTATCTGTATTACTATCCATTGGAAGCCTTGAGGCAATTGACGAACAGATAAAGATTCTTGAAACTGAAGCAGAAGTTATCAGTCAGTTAGTTGCAAACCTAGTTTCAGAAAATGCCATCATCAGTCAGGACCAAGATAAGTACCTCAATAAGTATAATCAACTGTCCTCAAAGTATGAAGGTATAGTTCAGGAGATTGAATCACTAGAACTCGATAGGTTAAAAAAATCCAAACGGAATAAGGAATTGCAAGATTTCATGGAGACTCTTAACAAACAGGAGGGATTGTTAACAGACTTTGATGAGTTATTGTGGGAAACGATGGTCGAAAGTATCACAATAAATTTGGAGAAAAAGATAATTTTTAAATTTAAAAATGGGGTGGTCGCAACTATTTAAGTTTCGACTGCTTTTTTTTTGTTACAATATAAATAGTATAATTTACTAATGTTATATAATGGAGTATTATATTAAAATGAAGGCTGAAATGTATAAAAGTAATATTTTTTTATGGTTGGCAAAAGCAACATTATACTATGTATTACTATTTGGGGAACTTGAACAAGAAAAACTTAAAACGATGATATTATTCTCGTCATTTTGGTTGTTTTTATTTCTATTCACAATATTTAACGAGGATTCGAAAGAAGGATATATTACTATTTTAGATAGTTTTAAAGAAGATTTGTACGTCCAGTTCTTTATATTCTTTCTTAGTTATTTCTTTAAGCCAATTAACTTTATTGATTTAGTTAACAGCTATCTACTATTCTTTTTTAGTGGTATTTCAAACGTTATTCCTCAACAAATGAGGAAATTAAAACATAATTTTCAAACAAGTGTTTATGTAATTTTTTTTATTGCAAGTTGTTATTTGCCTTTATTTATACTAATCTTTTGTAACAAATTAAACATATATATTCTTTTGATTATACAACTAATCTCTACATCGGTATTAAATTTTATTTTTCTGAATATTTTGTGGTGTATCTTGAAAAAGAATGATGAAAACTAATCTAATAATTGTATCAAATATGGAACACATACCGATACGGACCATGTGGGCGATGTGCTGGAAGTGGCAAAGCAGGTCCAGATTGGTCGGATTTACGTGTCGCCAGGAAGCCTGACGGTGCCTGACTTTGTAGCCACCTTGAAAGAAATCAATGTCCCTGTTGATGTGGTGGCGGTGGGCGACCGCTTGCCGATTTTTGACTCCTATATGGAAGTTCTCTATCCAGACGGGACGGGTGACGGTGGCAATAATGACTCTGTTGTTCTTTACGGTCGTTTGCTGGAAACCAATTTTCTCTTTACAGGGGATTTGGAGCAGGGGGAGCTGGATTTGATAGAAAGCTATCCGCAGCTACCTGTTGATGTCCTCAAAGCTGGTCACCATGGCTCCCAAGGCTCTTCCTATCCTGAATTTCTAGACCATATCGGAGCCAAGATTGCCCTGGTATCTGCAGGAGAAAACAACCGCTACAAGCACCCTCACCAAGAAACCTTGGACCGCTTTGACAGTCGAAATATCCAAGTCTATCGCACCGACCAGCAAGGAGCTATCCGCTTCCGAGGTTGGAAAGAGTGGAGGATTGAGACGGTGAAGGAGTAGATTTTGGTAGTAAGCTATATAATTATAGTTTGTTTAGTTGAGGCTGGGCAAAAAGCCCAGGACCACTACTCAGAGTTCGTGTCAACATCTCAGCGCAGTGGTTGATTGGCAGATTTGTTCGTGTTTTGTACTCCAAATCTGGCCTAATCAACTGTGCGGGGGTGGGAAGACGAACTCTTTTTATCTTGGTCGAGTTCTTTCCCACTCCCATTTTCTTGTTTTGGTGAGATTGCTAGCGTTTTCTTTGCATTTCACTCTTCTTACTTATATAATTGTAGTAGAGTTTTTATTTGGCTCAAAAGGAGACTATATTTTAATGAATTTAAATTTTTTACAAAAGAAGCACCATTTTGGTATACGTAAGTTTTCCATCGGTGTTGTTTCAGTTGCCCTGGCCGTTAGCTTTAGCGTCCTTGGAGGACAGGTTGTTGCTGCCCAAGAGGCAACACAAGCAGCTGTTAGTAGCCAGCAAACGAGTCAGTCAGTGATAGATGAGCCAAGTCAACAGCAGGAAACCAATGAAGTAGCTGTTCAAACTCCAGAAACCCTTGGTTCCCTACTAAACGAAGCTACACAGGAGAACCTAGCTCAAGAAAGCCAGCTTGTAGAAGTAGAACCAGCTATTCAGAAGGAAGTGGTCTCTCAAGGCATTTCAGCACCCCAAGCAGCACTTCCTGCAGAAGAGCAGTCAAATCCAGCTGGTGATGAGAACATTCTCCCAGCCGAAAATTTTCATCAGGTTGCTGAGCTAGTAGAACCAGATCCTATTCAAACGAAACAAGAACCAGCAGGTTCAACGGACGAGGCTACTCAACCAGTTCAACCAACTGAAACAGCAGCAGTAGCAACTCCGACTGTCCAAGTATCAGACCAAGTGGCTCAGCCTGTGCTACGTTCAGCACGAAGAGCACGCAGTGTGGCAGTTACTGAAGTAGCAAAACTACCATTAGATGCCCAAGGTCAGCTAATGACTTCAGTCAGTGGAGCTACTGTTCATAAATTCCAAGTACTCAATTCAGATGGTAGTAGCCAGATAGTGGAGGCACAGGCTACAGACCAGATTCAGAAAACTTCAGATATTTCCGATAAGGTCAACCAAATTAAACAAGAATTGTCTGCAATCACTTATGATTCGCTTTATCCGTCTTTGAATAATTATGAGAGAATTTATGATAAGACTGATATGGATAGCATTATTGCTAAGGAAAACCCTGGTCGAACCTATACAGAGGCAGAAAAGGTTGTTCTACGAAACAAATATTACATGGATCAGTTGGACATGCGTGATAGCTTTACACGTGTTCAGGGAGATTTAGAGCACATCTTAACAGGTCTTTTTGAGAAATCAAAGCAGGTCGATATTGAAACCATAAAAACAAATAAAGAGAAGGTCTTACTTGGTTTGACCTATCTTGATCGTCAGTTTTCTTTTAAGTTTGGGAATTATCAAGCCAAGGATCTCATTCTCTACCATCCTGAAGTTTTTGGTGGAACTGGGGATGTGCTGACTAATTTATACGCTATTGGTAGTCAGAACTATCAGGATTTATTATTGGCTCAAAGTGCAACAACCTTTAAAAATAAGGTGGCTGGACAGCTTGGGCAAACAGATGTATTTAGCTTTGTAGAAAAAGGATTGTCCATCTTTGATAAGGACAAGACGGATTCTGAATGGTTGAAAGAGGAATCGAAGGCACTGATTGTTGAGGCGGCGAACAGCTATGGACCTACAACAACTCTTTATGAAAAATTTAAATCTGATACTAGACTAGCTAATCATTTATTGCCGCTTCTTAGCTTGCCGAGTGAGTCCGTTTATGTGCTGTCTACCTCCAACACTGTATCTTATGGCTTGACAGAAACCTATCTGGGGCAAGCACCTGCTACAGCAGACTTTAAACAGAAACTTTCTGCCTATGCCTATCACCAGCAAGAATTTTTAAACTTCTGGCATAGGATGACCCAGAGAAAGCAAGAATTTGCCAACCATCCTCCTATTATTGTAGTTGATACTGTGCAAAAATACGGTCAACCTGGAAATGTTCGGGAATTGTATTCGCCGAAATTTGGTTCCACTGTTCTGAAAGGTGTCAGAGAGTTTATCGCTCCATTGAACCTTTATGCGAATTTTGTTTTTGCTGGTGGCCAAGCTAGTGGAACTAGCAGGATGAATAATTTTCTATATAAGTTATTAACAAATGATGGTCATGAAGTCTATACTCATGAGTTGACCCATATGCTGGATAAGACGATTTGGCTAAATGGCTATGGTCGTCGATCAGGGCAGTTACAGGAAGTATTTGCAAGGGGATTATTCGAATCTAGAAATATGTCTGCTGCCACAGTGTCTGACCCGATTTTCAACCTCAACACTGCCTATACTATTTCAGGTGCTAGAACCCAAAATAGCCATCCAAATCGATTCCAAACCACTGAGGATATGAAGACCTATATGCAGGGGATCCTTGATGTGATTTACACTTTGGATTACGCTGAGGCTGAGGCTATTTTAAAACAAACGGCTGATGATAGAGCGGTTTTACTCAATCAAATTCGCCTAGTACCTGACACTACTAATACTAGGGGAGGAATGACTGAAGAGGTTCTTCCTATTGACGCAAGTACAGCAGCTAATTTGCAAACTGTCGCTGATTTTGTAGATCAAGGTATGATTTCGGGACGCTATAAACTGAATGGAATGGCAACTAGAGGAGTAGCTAAAACCAATCAATACCATACTATTCCTCTCTTTGAACCGATTTATGCTGCCCTCCAAAATGATACTGGTAGCGGTGGTGACATTAGTTTTAAACGAAATGCCTACGAAATTTTAGGTGAATACGGCTATGAAAATGGTATGGTAGCCTACTTGTCAGATAAACATGCCAATGATCAGGCGGCCTTGAATGCCATTATGTCAGAATACAATGGTAATTTAGTAACCTTCAAGAAGGCTATGTTTGACCGTCGGATTGCCAAGGTATCCCAACTGAAATCCACTAGTGAGGCCAGTGATTTTGCTGCGATTCAAAGTGAAATGGATAAGGCTATTGCCAAAGACCTACAACAATTAAAAGCTAATGCAAACAATAATGTTCTTTTGTCAACTGGGGTAAATGCTGTCAGAGATTTGAAAAATAAAATCTTCCAGGCTTATTTGCAGGCTACAAATGACTTCCGTACAAGCATTTACAGCGAGCCTAAGGCGCGTGAGCTTTACGTCACCAATGGTTCTGAAACTTCAACCGAGGGTCAAGGGACGGAAACAAATCCATATCAAAGTTTGTCTTATGCACTTTCTCAAGCAAAAGATGGAGATACTATTAAGTTAGTTAATGACATCTTGCACCGTGATGGACAGAATTTTGTGACAAATTTTGTTATTGACAAGGCAGTGACGATTGATGGTCGTGGAAATAAATTAAATCTCCGTGGCCTCAATTTGCTGACAACAAAAGATGTGACACTGACCAATCTCAAGCTTGAGATGATCCCAGATGGTGGTCAACAACCGAAGATTTATGCGGATGGTAACCATCTGACCTTTAATAATGTGTCAACGACCATCAGTCAGGCTCAGACAGATCTTCGTCCTATCTTGATTGCAGGCTCTCTGACAGACAATCCATCAGGTAGCCACGCTCGTATTTCGATTAATGGTGGCTCTTCAGATACTCGCTTCCATCAGATTTTTGCGGGCAATGCCCAAGGGACCAGTTTGATTCCGGTTGATATTGTTATAGATTCAGAATTTGCCAAGGTTGATCAGGGGATTGATCTAGGTGGTGTAGACGGATCTCCAACTATTGATCGGGTTATCTTGGAGAGTAATTCTAGCAATATCAAGAAGGTTGTGGCGACAAATAGTTCAGACAACCATGTTACTCTGAAGGCGGCTCGTATATTTGGAGTAGAATTAGCGGATGTTCAGGAATTGACTCTGCGTGAACGTGCAGATATTACCCTGTCTGATAAGGTTTCTAGCATTACCACACGACTTGAGTTGGAAACAGGTAGCCTTCTCAATCTGGCTATGAATCAGAATCTTGAAGTCGGTGAACTGACTGGAGATGGAAAACTGATTATCCCAGCTAGCTCTAGCTTGCAGGTAACAGGAGATATTCAAGGCAGTGTTCAAGTTCTAGTTAGAGGTTTTGAACAGAATCTAGCTCAGAATGTAAACAAGGAATATGTCACCGTAGATGGAGGGGTCACCCCTAGTGCCAGCATTTCCTTGGAAAATGACTTCAATCGTTTTGTTCTGTCCAAAGAAGGTACTATCTATCGTTTAACAGAGCCGACACAGACACCACAAGATATCCAAATCCACCTTCGCTTCAAAGACGTTGAAATGGTTGTCAAGGAAGAAAGCATGACCTTGCCAGCCGGTTCCTCTGTGACTGATTTGGCGGCTCGTTTGCCTCAACCAGCCCAAGGACATTATGAAATTTCTTCAAGTTTTGACCAGACTCAATTGAACAACCTGCAAATATCTCAGACAATTGAGATTCCATTGGAATTAATCACCCCTGCCCTACCAGTTAAAGTATTCGATAAAACTGCGGTTACAGGTCTTGAATTGGTGACCCCACCGACTAAGACAGACTATCGTCCAGCTGAAACAGTGGAATTGGCAGGTCTTCAAGTGAAGCTAGTGGACAATCAAGGTCTATCCAAAACCATCACTCCAGACCAATTCAAGGAGTACGGTGTGGAAGTGGTGCCTGTTACCCTGACCCCACAAGTTACTAGTCTGCAACTCCGTAAGGACACTCATGAGGTGGCTATTCCAATTCAGGTTACCCCATGGAAAGCAGAAGTTTATTCGGTTGCTGTCGGAGATAAGTATGTCTATGAAACAGATGACGATTTGACTGCGGTGGGAACTGCTATTTTAGCCAAGGTTCAGGTTGATGCCCAGGCAGGTCCTGTTGAAAGGAGTCTTGTAAATCCTCTTCCCACAACCCTTGGTGAACATACTATTCCAGTCCTTGTTCGATTTGATGATGGCAGTCAGGAGCAGGTATTTGTTCAAGTGATTGTCCAGAAAACAGAAAATGGCAAGGGAGTCACTCATGAATTGCCAGTCGGTGTTCTTCCAAAATCCGATCTCTATCAAGCTCAGGTTACAGGAACAGCCCAAGTTCTTCCAACTAGCACTAGTGAAGTAATCACGGCTGAAATCTTGAAGCAAATCAGTCTTCCGACCGCAGCCGGTCAAGTTGATTTTGAAGTTGTAGGCTCACTGCCACAGTCCAGCGGTGATTATTCTATTACCGTTCGAGTGGTTTATGATGATCGTAGTCAAGAAGAAGTCGCCGTTCCTCTTCATATTCTCTTTGTAGAAAATGGCAAGGGCGTCAAACATGAACTGCCAGAAGGTGTTCTTCCAAAATCCGATCTCTATCAAGCTCAGGTTACAGGAACAGCCCAAGTTCTTCCAACTAGCACTAGTGAAGCAACTACGGCTGAAATTTTGAAGCAAATCAGTCTTCCGCCCGCAGCCGGTCAAGTTTATTTTGAAGTTATAGGTTCACTACCACATTCCAGCGGTGATTATTCTATTACCGTTCGAGTGGTTTATGATGATCGTAGTCAAGAAGAAATCGCCGTTCCTCTTCATATTCTCTTTGTAGAAAATGGCAAGGGAGTCACTCATGAATTGCCAGTCGGTGTTCTTCCAAAATCCGATCTCTATCAAGCTCAGGTTACAGGAACAGCCCAAGTTCTTCCAACTAGCACTAGTGAAGCAACTACGGCTGAAATTTTGAAGCAAATCAGTCTTCCGCCCGCAGCCGGTCAAGTTTATTTTGAAGTTATAGGTTCACTACCACATTCCAGCGGTGATTATTCTATTACCGTTCGAGTGGTTTATGATGATCGTAGTCAAGAAGAAGTCGCCGTTCCTCTTCATATTCTCTTTGTAGAAAATGGCAAGGGCGTCAAACATGAACTGCCAGTCGGCGTTCTTCCCCCGTTAGAAACAGGCAAGGGTGAAGGAGTTACCCATGAACTGCCAGTCGGCGTTCTTCCCCCGCTAGAAGTAGCTAAAGGAACTTTTGTGGTTTCAGAGAAAGGGACAGGAGAAAATAGTCCAAAGCCAGCCGCAAAAGAAATGGCAGTCCCTGTGAGTGCTGTTGAACAGAAAAAATTGTCTAATAGGCAGTTACCTGAAACAGGAGATAAGAATGATCTTGTCCTGGTTGGCTTAATGCTTGCACTCTTTAATCTGGTCTTTTTGAAGCATGGTAAGAAATCTCATCATTCTCTTTATAGAGGAGATGAGAAATAGTAGCAATGAATCCCAGTTTCGACTGAGTATTCATTCCCTTAAATACTACAAATCGAATTCTATCCTAATTTTGAAGGCAGAAGCTAAATGTATTAGTTTCTGCCCTTTTTTATAATTGATAGAAGAATTGATACTTTTCAAAAATCAAAAACAAACCTTGCTAGCTGAAAACAAAAGTTTTATTCGCACATGTCGAAACGAACTGTTCGTTTTAGCTCCAACTTCGAAATGATTCCCCGACCATTGAAAACGGTTTGGTTTTGATTTTAATTGAGTATGACTAATCGATTTTTATTAATGAGTTTGTTTTCTATTTTTATTTCAACATGGTATAATTTATTAAGAATTAGAGGTATACATGTTAGTTATTGAACAGATTGAAAAATTAAAAAAAGAGAAATTAGAGCTTCTGACCGTTTTATGCGGTGAAGACATCGGACAATACCAAATAGCGAAAGACTTACTTCTGAGGAAGCTTGATTTTGATGCGGCAGATTTAGGTTTTGCCTATTTTGATATGTCGGAGGCTGATTATCATCAGGTAGATTTGGACTTAGTTTCTCTTCCTTTCTTTTCAGATGAAAAAGTAGTGATTCTTGATTATTTTGCAGACTTGACGACGGATAAAAAACGGCATTTGACGGATGATGAACTCAAGCAGTTTGAGGGCTATTTGGAAAATCCTGTCGAAACAACACGTTTGGTCATTCTAGCACCGGGTAAGTTGGACAGCAAGCGTCGTCTGGTCAAACTCCTCAAACGAGATGGACTAGTATTAGAAGCCAATCCCCTGAAGGAGCTGGATTTGAAAAATCATTTCCAGAAAGAGATACTGCATCTTGGATTGCAGATGGGAGGAGAGGTTTTTCAATATCTTTTAGAAAAGTCCAATTTTGATTTTTCAGAAATCAGTAAGAACCTGGCCTTTCTTCAATCTTATAAGGGAAAAGAGACGATTGAAATTTCAGATATTGATGCGGCTATCCCCAAAACACTACAAGATAATATCTTTGATTTAACACAGTTAATTTTACAATCCAAGGTAGACGAGGCTCGCAACTTAGTTCGTGACTTGCGGTTGCAAGGGGAGGAAGAGGTTAAGTTGATTGCCATCATGTTAACCCAATTTCGAACCTATCTACAAGTGCAAATACTACTAGAGCAAGGCCGAGGGGAACAGCAGATAGTAGCTGAGTTATCAACTATTATGGGGCGTAAGGTGAATCCATACCAAGTAAAGTATGCTTTGCGTGATTCACGCCATCTGTCCATTGGATTTTTGAAAAAAGTCGTCAAGCTCCTAATCGATACAGATTTTCAAATTAAAACAGGACAATTTGATAAGGATTATTTATTTGATTTGGCATTATTAAAAATTGCGACCACATAGTAAAAAGAGTATTTTTAGACCGAGGGTCAACCGTAGTTTCAGACAAATAAATTGAAAAGGCTCTCACATTGGAGTAAAATAGAACTATCACTTAGTATAGGAGAAAACGAAAATGGCAATTATTTTACCAGACCTTCCATACGCATACGATGCCTTGGAACCACATATTGATGCAGAAACAATGACCCTTCACCACGATAAGCACCATGCGACTTATGTTGCAAATGCTAATGCTGCCCTTGAAAAACACCCTGAAATTGGCGAAGACTTGGTAGCTCTTTTGTCAGATGTGGAGCAAATTCCAGCTGACATCCGCCAAGCTTTGATCAACAACGGTGGTGGTCATTTGAACCATGCTCTTTTCTGGGAATTGCTTTCACCTGAAAAAACAGAAATTTCAGCAGAATTGGCAGCAGACATTGATGCAACTTTTGGTTCATTTGATGCTTTCAAAGAAGCCTTCACTGCAGCAGCAACAACTCGTTTCGGTTCAGGTTGGGCTTTCTTGGTTGTTAATAAAGAAGGCAAGTTGGAAGTTATCTCAACTGCTAACCAAGACACACCAATCATGCAAGGTTTGAAACCAATTTTGGCATTGGATGTTTGGGAACATGCTTACTACCTTAACTACCGCAATGTCCGTCCAAACTACATCAAAGCCTTCTTTGAAGTAATCAACTGGGACAAGGTTAACGAACTTTATAAGGCAGCTAAATAAGAACAGTTCTCTTCCGTTTGGAAGAGATTTTTTAGTTGCGAAGAGTACTTTGGAGAGAATTGTGTAAGGAAAGAGGGCTGATTTTTCGTATTATAGATAAAAATAACAAGATATTTTCAGAAAAATGATGTAAAAGTAAGAATAAACGAATGTTTTTATAATTTTTTGTTATAAATGACTGATTTAATATTGAAAAGCCGTAAGAAAAGGATTATTATAGATATGTCAATATGACAAAAAATAGAAGGAGCATTGATTTGCTTATGAAAAAGAATATTCGGTTGAAAAGCAGTGTACTAGCCCTTGTAGCTGGTTTTAGTGTCATTACAACACAGGCTGTTTTAGCAGATGAATTAGCTGTCCAAATTATGGGAGTTAATGATTTCCATGGTGCGCTTGATACGACAGGGACAGCGCGATTGGAGGGGGAAACAGTTCGGAATGCAGGAACTGCCGCCTTGCTTGATGCTTACATGGATGATTCGCAAGCAGAATTTGAAGAAACAGCAGCAGAAACAGAAACACCTGCAGAGTCTATCCGTGTTCAAGCCGGAGATATGGTTGGTGCAAGTCCATCGAATTCTGGACTTTTACAAGATGAACCAACTGTAAAAGTCTTTAACAAAATGGATGTTGAATACGGTACTTTGGGGAACCATGAATTTGATGAGGGACTTGATGAGTATAACCGTATCATGACTGGTGAAGCTCCAAAAGAAGGTCAGTTTAATGAGATTGTGGATAATTATACTCATGAAGCTGCCAAACAGGAGATTGTTATCGCTAACGTTATTGACAAAGAGACGGGTGAAATTCCGTATGGCTGGAAACCATATGCTATTAAGACTATTCCTGTAAATGATAAAGAAGCAAATATTGGCTTTATTGGTGTAGTTACGACAGAAATTCCTAATCTTGTTTTGAAGAAAAACTATGAGCAGT
This sequence comes from Streptococcus sp. 2018110, assembly GCF_019754115.1. Lineage (NCBI taxonomy): Bacteria > Bacillati > Bacillota > Bacilli > Lactobacillales > Streptococcaceae > Streptococcus > Streptococcus sp. 2018110. The sequence continues at coordinate 19,955 of NZ_JAIJZO010000010.1, forward strand.
ACACTTTTTTGAATGAGGCAGAAACGATTGCTAAATATGCGCGTGAGTTAGCTGAAAAAGGTGTAAATGCGATAGTTGTACTGGCTCACGTTCCAGCTACAAGCAAGGATGGTGTGGCTGCTGGTGAAGCTGCAGATATGATTGCTAAGCTAAATGAAATCTATCCTGAACACTCAGTTGACCTTGTATTTGCCGGTCACAACCATGTCTATACAAACGGTACAACAGGCAAAACCTTGATTGTACAAGCTACCTCACAAGGTAAGGCTTATGCAGATGTTAGAGCTGTTTATGATACAGATATTGCCGACTTTAAAGATGTTCCGACTGCGAAAATTATTGCAGTGGCACCAGGGCAAAAAACACCAAGTCCAGAAATTCAGGCGATTGTAGACGAAGCAAATACCATTGTTAAAAAAGTAACAGAGCAAAAAATTGGTACGGCTAGTCAAGCGACAGATATTTCTCGCGAGGTAAATGAATTTAAAGAAAGTGCTGTGGGCAATTTAGTAACATCGGCTCAATTAGCTATTGCTAAGAAATCAGGTTATGATGTTGACTTTGCAATGACCAACAATGGCGGGATTCGGGCAGATTTGAAGGTCCAAGAGGATGGAACAGTTACTTGGGGAGCAGCACAAGCTGTTCAACCATTTGGGAATATCCTACAAGTCGTTCAAATGACAGGTGAGCAGATTTATACAGCCTTAAATCAACAATACGATGAAGGCGAAAAATATTTCCTTCAAATGTCTGGAATCAAATATATCTACACGAAAGCAGATAATCCAACGGAAGAAAATCCTTACAAGGTTGTTAAAGCCTTCAAAGAAGATGGAACAGAGATTGTTCCGACAGAAACCTATACACTTGTCATCAATGACTTCCTATTTGGTGGTGGGGATGGTTTCTCGATTTTCAAAGAAGCTAAGCTGATTGGTGCTATCAATCCAGATACAGAAGTATTTGTGGAGTATTTGACTGATTTAGAAAAAGCAGGTCAAACGATTAGTGCAACTATTACAGGTAGAAAAGCATTTGTCGAGGAGTATGTAGAAGAACCAAAAGCAGAAGAAAAAGGAGATACTGCTGGGACAACTACCGATACGAAAACACCTGAAAAAGCAAGCGACGGTGGCGATAGTGTAGCAAATCAGAAAGCAACCGAGCAACCGGCACCATCTGGAAGTGTGGCTCCTATTTCAAATAAGAAAACTGAAAAAGCATCAGGAAATCAAACACTTCCAAATACCGGTCAAGAAGCCCTAGGCTCACTTCTTATTAGCTTGGGTGGCTTAGTTTCACTCGGAATGGCTGTCTCAATGAGACGTAAGGAAGGGGAATAGGAATCAAGCATAAAGGTGACAAATTTTCGAAGTATGTTCTAGGAGCGCTTCCTTTAGAGACTATCATGAGAGGGATACATAAAAACAATTGTATTTCGTCTTAGAGTCGGTTCTGCTTTTTGTAAAAATTTGAAAAAAACTTATATAACCTTGCTCTTGCAATCTGCTCTCTTCTGGGTTACAATAGAGAGGCAGACTTCCCTTAGTTAAATGGATATAACAAATTCCTCCTAAGAATTAGTTGCAGGTTCGATTCCTGCAGGGGAGATATTTAAAATTATAAAAACCCTTGAAATATCAATGTTTTCAAGGGTTTTGTTTTTTTCTAAAATGTGAGCGAGGGGCAAGAAAGGGGCAAACTATGAATCCAATAGTTCATCGCACCTGCACCCCATAAATGGTCTGTTTTCTGTTTATAAGATAAGCAAGGGCAAGGACAGGAATGGCATAGGGGATTAGGTTGGCACCAAATACCTCATACCCAATAAATATTGGAGCCAGTAAGGTATTGGTGGCTGTTCCAAATACGGCACAATACCCAAGGGCTGCAACAAGTTCAGTTGGTAGACCTAGTAATCCTGCTAAAACAACCCCAGAACTTGCTCCAATCGCAAAGAGGGGAGTAACTTCGCCCCCTTGAAAACCTGCAGCCAAACATAAACAGGTGAGTAGAAGTTTTAGTAGCCAATCGTAAGCAAACACCTGTTTCCCAGCTAAACTGGCATCAATCAAATTGGTCCCCAAACCAGCATAACGACCTTGATGGAAGAAAAATAGTAGAAGGGTTAGTCCAACTCCCATGATAGCTATTTTAATGTAAGGATTTGGAAACCATCGAGTTGAGATGCTTTTTGCTTGCGCCAGAAACCAAGCAAATAAATTACCGACAACTCCAAAGCAGATGGCAATTAGAAGCCATTTGAAGCTATCTGTAAAATGGAATGAGGTAGTCGCGATGGCATGCGAAAATTTCTCCAATCCCAGTAAGTGGGAAGTAGTAGAAGCCGTGAAAGCGGCAACTAGACAATAGGGGAGACTAGTCCAAGAATATTGGCCAACGACTAATACCTCAATGGCAAAGAAACTAGCAGCCAATGGTGTTTGAAATAGCCCAGCAAAACCTGCGGCCATACCAATCTTTGTTACCATGTCTTTGGGCAAGTATGTGAAACCTTGTTTTTGTAACCAGTGTGAAAGACTGGCACCAAGTTGGACAGCTACCCCCTCGCGACCAACGGAAGCGCCAAAAAGATGACTGAGCCAAGTTGTAGAGATGATGAGCGGAATGAGAACTGGAGAAATTTGCACATTCTCCCCTTGTCCAGCTTTGAAGACTAAGCCCATGCCTGCTTGGACTCCCCTCCCCCATTTTTGATAAATGAAAACAATCACCACCCCTGCAAGTGGTAGAAAGGGGATTAGAAAAGTAAAATATTCAGATCGTAAGTCTCCAACTCCTAGTAGAATTTTCCCAAAAAGTGTGGTAATTATTCCTGCACCGACTCCAATTAAGCTGGAAAAGAAAAGGAGTTGGATGGCTTGTTTCATCTTATTGCTCATGATTCGCCAGCTTGGAAGATTGATAGGCTCTTGATTGGGCCATCATATCACTAAAGGTTGCTTGAATGGCAGAGCGGTAATCATCCTTTTGAACTAATTTTCCAACTCTTTCAAGGACAGCATTTTCTCGGCTGGTATCCAAAACAGGCTTACCTGTTGCTCGTTTGTAGGCTGTGACTTGGTCGACCAACTCCATTCGTTTTTCAAGTAGTTCAACCAATTGGCTATCAATCGTGTTAATCTGTTCGCGGATGCAATCCAAATTCATCTTATAAACCTCCGTATATTGTTTCAGTTGTTTTTTAGTATAGCAAAAAACAAGGCAGAATACTAGCCTTGTTTGAGGAAGTTACCAACTTGCTTTTTTTACCCCAGGAAGTTGACCAAGATGGGCTAATTCACGGAAGGTAATCCGACTCACACCGAATTTTCGCATATAAGCATGCGGACGGCCATCGGTCCTGTCGCGGTGTTTCAGTCGATTTGGATTTGAGTCGCGAGGCAATTTTCGAAGTGCTTGATAGTCACCTTTTTCTTTGAGACTTTTTCGCAAATCTGCATAACGCTCGATTAATTCCAACTGCCTCTGATAGCGGGCCATTTTTGATTTTTTAGCCATAAAATTCTCCTTTTTTTAAAAAAACTTAACCAGTTAATTATATATCAAAAAAATAAAGATTGCAAACAATAGGTGTACAATCTTAATAAATGGCTAAAAGAAAACAGACTAGACCTATTGCTAAGCCAGTCTGTTCGTCAGTTAATTCAAAGTATCTAATTTTGCAACAAGGTCTGTTGCGAATTGCTCAAGGTTAACAATATCCTCATCTTCAGCGGCAAGGTCTACCTTAACATTTTCGGCACCCTTAGTTGCACCACGTGAACCCAACATGACATCAAAGTCATCTACTGCACTACAGAAGTCATCATAGAAGGTATCGCCAGAACCACAAACACCGTAGACCTTACCGGTCAAATCTAAATCAGCTAGGTCAGCATAGAAATCAACAATTTCATCTGGAAGCTCACCGTCTCCACCGTAAGAATAGGTGTAGCTGGCTACCACGATGAGGTCCGCATCCAAGATTTCTTCTGTTTCAATAGTCGTACATTCGTGAACCTGTACTTCCAAGCCTAACTCTTCTAGCTTACTGGCGACGATGTCAGCAATTTCTTCTGTGTTACCAGTCATACTAGCGTATACTATTTTTGCTAGTGCCATAATTTCCTCCAAATTACATAGTAATTCCATTATACCACACTCCCATCATTTTCAAAAGGGGAAGTTTATGCTAAAATGATGAAAAGGAGTTGCTATGACAATTTACAGTAAAATTATTGAAAAAATTCACGAATACGACACGATTATTATTCACCGACATAAAAGACCAGATCCGGATGCCATTGGTAGTCAAGTTGGCTTGCAGAAACTCTTGCAGAAGAATTTTCCTGAAAAAACCATCAAGGTAACCGGTTTTGAGGAACCAAATCTTGCTTGGATGGCAGGAATGGACGTAGTTGCAGACCAAGACTATCAAGGAGCCTTGGTTATCGTGACAGACACTGCCAATACGGCGCGTGTGGATGACGACCGCTATGTTCAAGGAGATTTCTTGATTAAAATCGATCATCACCCCAACGAAGAGCCTTATGGCGACCTGCTCTGGGTCAATACGGAAGCCAGTTCATGCAGTGAAATGATTGCGGAACTGGCCATCCAGAGCCAACTGGAACTAGATGGAGAGATTGCTCGTCTACTCTATGCAGGAATTGTGGGCGATACAGGCCGCTTTCTCTATCCAGCAACCAGCTCGCGCACCTTTGAGATTGTCGCTCGTCTCCTCCAAGAAGATTTTGACTTTGCAAGGATGTCTCGTCAGATGGACACCATTGATTTCAAGATTGCCAAGTTGACAGGTTACGTCTACGACAACTTGGAAGTGGATGAACATGGTGCGGCACGTGTCGTTTTGACACAGGATATTCTCAAAAAATACGGTGTGACCGATGCGGATACTTCCTTTATCGTAGGTGCACCAGGACGGATTGGAATCGTTCAATCTTGGGGGATTTTTGTGGAACAAACTGACGGAAATTACAGAGTCCGTTTACGCAGTAAGTATCTTCCAATCAACGAGATTGCCAAGCGCCACGATGGCGGTGGCCACCCACTAGCAAGTGGTGCTAACTCTTATTCACTCTCCGAAAATGAGCAAATATACCAAGAAATCCAAGAGGTAGTGAGGAATGCAAGCAAGTAGTCGCTCCCTTCGTCTTATGGGAACCATCATTGAAACCAGAATTTGGCATCCTCAGGCAGAACCGATTTTGGATCAGGTAGAAGAGCTTCTCTATCTCTACAAGGATCGGTTTTCTGCCAATGACTTGACTTCTGAATTGATGGAGGTCAACCTCAATGCAGGTGTTCAGGCGGTTCCTGTTGCAGAGGACCTGTATGAATTGATTAAGTTGGGCAAAGAACACAGTCTGGCTCAGGGATCTTTTTTGAATATTACCATTGGCCCCCTTGTGCAAAGCTGGCGGATTGGATTTAGCGATGCCAAACTTCCAAACCCAGAAACGATTAGTGAAAAACTCCAACTCATCAATCCAAGGGACATTGAATTAGATGATGAGGAGCAGACAGTCTATTTGAAAAAAGAAGGCATGGCGATCGACTTGGGTGCTCTTGCTAAAGGATATGTGGCAGATAAGATTGTCGACTTTCTTAAAAGAATAGGTGTGGAGGCTGGACTGATTAACCTGGGTGGCAACGTCCTGACCTTTGGTCAAGCTCCTCACAATGCCGATGGCTATTGGCGAATTGGTATACAGGACCCTCAGAAACCACGTGGTGAAAATGCCCTCGTCCTCAAAATAGGAGAAGAATCGGTAGTCACCTCTGGTATTTACGAAAGAACCCTTACCGTGAATGGAAAGACCTATCATCATATTTTGAGTTCCGAGACCGGATATCCAATCGAGTCGCAACTGGCTAGTTTGACCATTGTGTCCAAACAATCTGTTGATGGTGAGATTTGGACGACTCGACTGTTTGGTCAGGAAATAACTCGGATTTATAAGATGGTAGAAGAAACTGATGGTATCGAGGCGGTTCTGATTGGGCTGGATGGCAGGATTCTAGTGACCTCAGGGCTTTCTGAAAAAGTTCTTGCTGGTAAAGAAAGGATTTCTGACAGCTTGGGCAGTCCTTCAAGAGGGGGATTTGGCGCCAGAGTAACTTCTGACCTTGCTTCAGGTGCTTCCGTACTATAACTTGAAAAAATATTAGAAAAATAGGTAAAAAGACTTGCCATAAGAACAAACTTTTGGTAAACTTAAATGGTTATAATCTATGGCTCGGAAAGAGTCCATGGCAGAAAGGAATTTTTAAAATGAAAAAAGATATCCATCCAGAATATCGCACTGTTGTCTTCATGGACACAACTACTGGCTACAAGTTCCTTAGCGGTTCAACTAAGAAATCTAACGAAACAGTTGAATTCGAAGGTGAAACTTACCCATTGATCCGTGTGGAAATTTCATCAGACTCACACCCATTCTATACTGGACGTCAAAAGTTCACTCAAGCAGATGGACGTGTGGATCGCTTCAACAAAAAATACGGTCTCAAATAATCAGCGTTATAGAAGCGTTAGAAACGTTGATTTTAAGCCATTCCCGTGCCTTGGGAATGGTTTTCTTTTTGAAAAAGTAACGGAAATGGTAACGGCCGGGCGTTACATTCCCAAAAATTGGGCAAACTTTTCAGCCGTTTTTTCTTTACCTCTAGAAATTGGAGAGGGCTTTTTTGGTGCGTGATTGCCATTGGTTTACATACTCATGGCTTTGGCAAACTTAAGGGGTGTGTGAAGGTAAAGCATTATATTTCAGCCTGTTCGAAGGTATGAAGATATACGTATTTTATGATTTGTGCACTAGTAATACTCTTCGAAAATCAAAATTATCCGTTGTCAACTTGCCTTGATGAGTGAAAAGCTCCAGTGGAGGTTTTCAGCCTGTTACCTTGAAATAAGAAAGTAACAGAGTTCTATCTTCGACTTCGTTTCCTAGGCTACTTTTGATTTTCGTTGAGTATAAATCGTATCCCCTCAGATGTAACTAGATTTTTAGTTTCAATGAGAGATGATTTTTGCTATAATGGAACGAGTAAGAATTTGAAGTGAAAGTATGAGGAAATTGATGAAAAATAAGGGAACAATCGATAGTCGAGTAGACTACTCACTTATTTTACCGGTCTTTTTTTTATTAGTTGTGGGGATTATTTCTCTCTACATTGCGGTTAGTCAAGATTATCCAGATAATGTTGTACAGATGGTTGGTCAACAAATTGCTTGGATAGGAATTGGAACAGTGGCAGCTTTTTTGGTCATGTTCTTTTCCACTAAGTTTCTGTGGCAAATCACACCTTACTTGTACGTGCTTGGGCTTGGACTTATGGTATTGCCTTTGTTTTTCTACAGTCCAGACTTAGTAGCGTCAACGGGAGCAAAAAACTGGGTAACGATTGGTGGAATGACTCTTTTCCAACCATCCGAATTTATGAAAATAGCCTACATCATTATGTTGTCAAGGGTGATTGTCACCTTTCATAAATATTATCCAAATCGAAAAATTCGTGAGGATTTTATGTTGATTGGTTATATGATACTGTTTACTATCCCTGTCCTGATTTTGTTGGCCTTACAGAAAGATTTAGGAACTTCCTTAGTATTTGTAGCAATCTTTAGCGGAATGCTTCTATTATCAGGAGTTTCTTGGAAAATTCTATTACCGACTGCCTTAACGGGGATCGTTTTGGTTGGTGGATTTATGCTGATTTTTATTTCTCCTGGTGGAACAACATTCCTCCACAATTTGGGGATGGATACTTATAAAATCAATCGTATTGCAGCCTGGCTTGATCCCTTTAAAAATGCCCAATCAACGACCTACCAGCAAGCTCAAAGTCTGATAGCTATCGGAAGTGGTGGCTTAAAAGGACTAGGTTTCAATAAAACAAATCTTCTTATCCCTGTTCGAGAAAGTGATATGATTTTTACGGTGATTGGCGAGGACTTTGGCTTTATTGGAGGGACGGTATTGATTGGACTATACTTGTTGCTCATTTATCGAATGCTGCGGGTAACGTTGAAGTCAAACAATCGATACTACACTTACATATCAACTGGCTATATCATGATGCTGTTGTTCCATGTGTTTGAAAATGTTGGCGCTGCAACTGGTTTGTTACCTTTGACAGGTATTCCTTTGCCGTTTATCTCCCAAGGTGGTTCGTCCATGGTTTCAAATCTGATTGGTGTCGGTCTAGTGCTGTCAATGGGGTATCAGTCACGACTAGCTGATGAGAAGGAAATAAATCGATCACGTCGCTATAGAAAAATTACGATAAAACGTTAGAAAGTTGGTTTATATGACAAGAGTTGCGGTTGTTTTAGCCGATGGTTTTGAAGAAATCGAAGCATTGGCCCCTGTAGATGTATTTCGTCGAGCTCATTTTGACTGTCAGATTGTTGGTTTAGATAGTCATGAAGTGGAGGGATCGCACGGTATTCGTGTTCAAACTGACCAAGTCTTTGATGGAGACCTGTCTTCCTTTGATCTGATTGTGTTACCAGGAGGAATGCCAGGTTCTGTCCACCTTAGAGATTCAGAGTCACTGATTACGGAATTGCAAAGAGCGGTTGCATCAGGAAAATCAGTAGCAGCAATTTGTGCGGCGCCAATTGTTCTGGATAAGGCTGGTTTGTTAGATAGTCGTCACTATACATGTTTCCCAGGGAAAGAAAAAGACATTCCGTCAGGTATTCATCTGGAAGAGGATGTGGTCGTTGATGGTCCAATTATCACTAGCCGAGGCGCTGGAACAAGTTTGGATTTCGCCTATAAATTGGTTGATTTATTTGGTGGAGATGGGGAAAGCCTAGCTCAAACAATGGTTTATCATAGTTAAAGTAATGAAGAAGATGGAGCTAATGTTTCCTCTTCTTTTTTCTATCAAAATATTAGAAAATATGGTATAATAAAGGGTATTCGTTAGAATGATTTTTGCTCTAAAAATATGTCTCGCTTTTATCCAGATGGATTGGCTTTTCTATTTTTAAGGAGCAACAAATAGAAAATAAGGAAAAGAAATGACAGAAGAAATCAAAGATTTACAAGAGAAGGCTCAAGAATATGATGCCAGTCAGATTCAAGTCTTGGAAGGCCTTGAAGCTGTTCGAATGCGTCCAGGGATGTATATCGGCTCAACATCTAAAGAAGGTCTCCATCACTTGGTTTGGGAAATTGTCGACAACTCAATCGATGAGGCGCTGGCTGGTTTTGCGGATAAAATTGAAGTTTATATTGAGCCAGATAACTCCATCACGGTTATTGATAATGGACGTGGTATTCCGGTAGATATTCAGGAAAAAACTGGTCGTCCAGCGGTAGAAACTGTCTTTACAGTGCTCCATGCAGGTGGTAAATTTGGCGGAGGCGGTTATAAGGTCTCAGGTGGATTGCACGGCGTAGGTTCATCAGTCGTAAACGCCCTATCTACTCAGCTAGACGTTCATGTTTACAAAAATGGTCAGGTCTATTTCCAAGAGTATAAACGAGGTGAAGTCGTTGCAGATTTGGAGGTTGTTGGAGAAACAGACCGTTCTGGTACAACTGTACATTTTACACCTGACCCAGAAATTTTTACTGAGACGACTGAGTTCGATTTTGCAAAATTAAATAAGCGGATCCAAGAATTGGCCTTCCTAAATCGTGGTTTAAATCTCTCTATTACGGACAAACGTGAGGGAGTAGAGCAAACAAAGGAATATCACTACGAAGGTGGTATTGCTTCCTACGTTGAGTATCTTAATGAGAACAAGGATGTCATTTTTGAGACCCCTATCTATACAGAAGGTGAAATGGATGATATTACCGTTGAGGTTGCTATGCAATATACAACGAGTTATCATGAAAACGTAGTTAGTTTTGCCAACAATATTCACACGCATGAAGGTGGTACCCATGAGCAAGGATTCCGTACAGCTCTGACACGTGTTATCAACGACTACGCCAAGAAAAATAAAATTCTCAAAGAAAATGAGGATAATTTGACTGGTGAAGATGTGCGTGAAGGCTTGACAGCGGTCATTTCTGTTAAGCACCCAGGGCCTCAATTTGAGGGACAAACTAAGACAAAACTTGGCAATAGTGAAGTGGTCAAAATTACCAATCGCCTCTTCTCTGATGCCTTTGCAGAATTTCTTTTGGAAAATCCACAGATTGCTAGACGGATTGTTGAAAAAGGGATCTTGGCAAGCAAGGCTCGTATTGCTGCTAAGCGTGCGCGTGAGGTAACTCGTAAGAAATCGGGTCTTGAGATTTCAAACCTCCCAGGTAAGTTAGCGGACTGTTCCTCAAATGATGCAACGAAGACAGAGCTTTTCATCGTTGAGGGGGACTCAGCCGGTGGTTCAGCTAAATCCGGTCGCGACCGTGAATTTCAGGCTATTTTACCGATTCGTGGTAAGATTTTGAACGTAGAAAAAGCCAGCATGGACAAGATTTTGGCCAACGAAGAAATCCGTAGTCTATTTACAGCTATGGGAACTGGCTTTGGTGCGGATTTCGACGTTAGCAAGGCACGTTATCAAAAATTAGTCATTATGACAGATGCCGATGTCGATGGTGCCCATATTCGGACACTCCTTCTGACATTATTTTACCGCTACATGCGTCCTGTTGTAGAAGCGGGATACGTATATATCGCTCAACCACCTATTTACGGTATCAAGGTTGGAAGTGAGATAAAAGAATATATTCAACCTGGGGTTAATCAAGAGCAAGAATTGCAAGATGCCTTAGAAAGACATAGTACGGGACGGTCCAAGCCAACGATTCAACGTTACAAAGGTTTGGGAGAAATGGATGATCATCAGTTGTGGGAAACTACGATGAATCCTGAAAATCGTCTCATGGCACGCGTTTCAGTTGATGATGCGGCAGAAGCCGATAAGATTTTTGACATGCTAATGGGGGATAAGGTTGAACCTCGTCGAGAGTTTATCGAGGAAAATGCTGTTTATTCAACATTGGATGTCTAAAAACTAAAAAAACAAGTGCATATACTAGAGATTTATGGTATAATTAAGCGATATTTTCTAGTAATTACTATGAGCTAAGGAGATTTACATGCCTACAGGAACAATCATCTTAATCGTTTCGATTGTTATTATTTTAATCATTGCCTATGTAGCTTGCCTGATTGTTCGTAAACGAAATGACAACCTTTTGGTTGCATTGGAAGAACGTAAGGAAGAGCTATTTAACCTTCCAGTTAATGAAGAAGTAGAAGCTGTCAAAGCACTTCATTTGATTGGTCAAAGTCAGGTGTCATTCCGTGAATGGAATCAAAAATGGGTTGATTTGTCGCTCAATTCATTTGCCGACATTGAAAATCATATCTTTGAGGCAGAAGGCTATAACAATGCCTTTCGCTTTGTGAGTGCAAAGAATGCTATCGACAGTATCGAAAGCCAAATTGATTTAATTGAAGAAGACATCGCCTCTATCCGTCATGGTTTGATGGAGTTGAAGGAGCAAGAAGAGAAAAACTCTGGTCGCGTAAAACATGCGTTAAACTTGTTCGATAGTTTACAGGAAGCTGTTCGTGAAAATCCAGATAGCTACGGTGAGACACTACCAGAACTTGAGAAACAATTGAAAAATATTGAAGTTGAGTTTTCTGAATTTGTGATGCTCAATTCCTCAGGTGATCCGATTGAAGCTTCTGAAATCCTTGATAAGACTGAAGAGCATATGATTGCTCTCAATCAAATCATGGATCGCATTCCAAGTTTGATTGAACGAGTTACAAAAGATTTCCCAGAGCAATTGGAAGATTTGGAGTCGGGCTATCGGAAACTGGTTGAGCAGAATTATTTGTTCACAGAAGCTAACATCGAGTCACAGTTCCAAAATATTCGTGTTTCAATTCGTGAAAATACTGCTTTGATTGTTTCCTTTGATTTGGATGCGGCAGAAGCTGAAAATGAGGGAATTCAAGCAAAAATTGATCATTTGTATAAAGTCTTCAATCGTGAAATCGAAGCGAATAAGGAAGCTGTTAAGATTAGTAAAAACTTGCCAAAATTCTTGGAGCATGTTGTCCAAAATACACAGCTCTTGGATGAGGAAAGCCAACGCCTAAACGCAACTTACTTGCTGGCAGATAGCAAACTTTCACGGATCAATCAGCTTAAAGCTCGTTTGGAATCGATTGAAATTGTTGTTACAGAAAGTGTGGAAGATATTGAAAATCCACAAGTTGCATATTCTATTTTGGAAGAGCGTTTGGACCATTCATTGGCAAGCTTGAAAGAAATCGAAGAGGAGCAGCTTGTTTTAGCTGACTATCTTAAATCACAAGAATTGTCAGAGAGCACAGCGCGTAAGAAAGCTACACTTTATATCAACAAATTGCATACCCTTAAGCGTTATATGGAAAAACGCAACCTTCCAGGAATTCCAGCTGAATTTTTAACAAACTTCTTTAGAACGAGCGATCATGTGGAAGCCTTGATTGCCGAGCTAGACTATAAACGAATCAATATCGAAGTTGTTAACCGTTTGTTGGAAAATGCAACGTATGATATGAATCAATTGGAAGAGTTGGCATATTTGATTGTGCAAAATGCGACTTTAACAGAGCAGTTGCTACAATACTCTAACCGTTATCGTTCATTCGATGAAAGTGTGCAAAAAGCATTTAACCGTTCATTATCAATTTTTGAAAAAGATTTTGATTACCAAGCAGCATTTGAAGAAATTTCATTTGCTTTGGAAACAGTTGAACCTGGTGTAACAGAGCGTTTTGTACGTTCATATGAAAAAACTCGCGAAGCTATTCGCTACTAGATAAAAAGCCATTTGGCTTTTTATTTTTATACTTTGAAAGGAATATCTGAAATGACAACTGGATTATTAGTTATGGATGTTGATTCAACATTAATTTTGGAAGAAGGAATAGATTTACTTGGAGAAGAGGCCGGCTTAGGAGCGCAAGTTGCAGCAATTACCGAACGTGCTATGCGTGGGGAATTGGATTTTGAAGAAGCCTTACGTGAACGTGTGGCGTTGTTAAAGGGACTGCCTGTTTCGGTGTTTGATCGAATTATCAAAAAAATCCACTTTACGCCTGGAGCAGCAGAATTAGTCTCAGAATTAAAAATGCGAGGCTATAAGGTAGCAGTCGTTTCAGGCGGGTTTCATGAAACAGTCGATCGACTAGCTGCACAGTTAGAGTTAGACTATGTTCGGGCTAATCGATTAGAAGTAGTAGATGGAGTATTGACGGGACAAGTATTGGGTGAAATTGTAACGAAAGATACTAAAAAAGCATGTTTAGAAGAATGGGCGACAGAAAATGGGCTGACTCTATCTCAAACGATTGCCATGGGGGATGGAGCAAATGATCTACCAATGATTCAACGAGCAGGAATTGGAGTAGCTTTCTGTGCTAAACCGATTGTCCAAGAACAGGCGCCCTACCAAATAAATGAAAAAAATCTCTATAAACTAATAGAGATTTTAGATAGTAAATAATGGGAGCGGGAAAGAACTCGACTAGTCAAAAAAAGAGTTCGTCTTCCCGCCCCCGCACAGTTGATTAGGTCAGATTTGGAGTGTAAAACACGAACAAATCTGCCAATCAACCACTGCGCTGAGATGTTGACACGAACCCTGAGAAGCGAGGTTGGTCTTTTTGCCCAGCCTCTTTATTCTGTTGTCAGTAAAATCCTTTTCAAATCTTGGACGGTTTCGACTATCATGGTGGCCCCAGCCTTTTCAAATTCCTGTTTGTTCCCATAGCCGTAAAGAACACCGATGGCGGGAAGTTGGTATTTGCGTGCTCCTTCAATATCATGTTCCCTATCTCCAATCATCACAGCATGGTTTGGAAATGCCTCTAATTGATTTATAGCATAGCCGATGACGTCCGCCTTACTGATGCGACTACTATCCAGACTAGCACCGGCAATGACATCAAAGTAGTGAGCGATACCAAAATGTTCTAGAATCTGTTTGGCAAATATTTCTGGCTTTGAGGTAGCAATTACTAGTGTTTTTCCAGCTGTTCTCAATTCTTCAAGCAGAGGGATGATTCCAGGATAGAGTTGATTTTCAAACATTCCTTTTTCTTTAAAATAGACACGGAAAGCATCAACTGCACTTTGTGTATCTTCAGGGCTGAGTTGGTAGAATCGTGAAAAAGATTCATAGAGTGGCGGGCCGATGAATCGGTTTAAATTGGCTGTATCTGGTTCTTCAATTCCCATTTTTTCTAGTGCGTAGGCGACGGAGTTTAAGATTCCTTGTCCAGAATCAGTAAGAGTTCCATCTAAGTCAAATAATATAGTTTGATACATACTTATCTCCTTTCTTTCAGTATAACACAGACGATGAAAAACAGAAAAGATTTATTGAAAGCTGAATAGTAGCGTGATATACTAACAATATAAAGGAGGTTAGTATCATGCATATTCTCATTGCTCCGGATTCATTTAAAGAGTCTCTTTCAGCTACAAAGGTTGCTGAAGCGATTAAAAAAGGATTTTCTAAGGTTTATCCACAAGCAGGGTATGACTTAATTCCCCTAGGAGATGGTGGCGAAGGGACAGTTGAGAGTCTAATGCAGGCCTTATCCTTGGATGTAACCCAGACTTGGGTGACAGGTCCATTTGGCGATAAAATTAAGGTTTCCTATGCGGTTAAAGATGATCTTGCGGTTTTTGAAATGGCTGAGATTGTAGGGCTGGCAAGTATCCCGCATGGAAAAAGGAGTCCTCTCTTTATTAAGACACAAGGGGTTGGGGAGCTGATTGTAGAGCTCGTTCAAAATGGTGTTAAACGCATATTTATAGGAGTAGGTGGCTCTGCCAGTCATGATGGTGGTATCGGAATGGCGGCAGGTTTAGGAGTGAAATTTTATAATCGAGAGGGAAAAGAAGTAGAGGCAATTGGAGCTCATATCGGGGAGATTGTCAGCTTTTCCACAGAGGATATGTTGGTAGATTTATCTCAGGTCAGGATTGATTTGGTAACGGATGTGGAGAATCCGCTTTGTGGACCTGCGGGAGCCACATTTGTTTTTGCAGGTCAGAAAGGTCTTGCCTCTGCTGAATTTGAACTAGTAGACAAGAAAATGGAGTCCTTTTATAAATTGGTTAATCCTATGCTACTCGATTTAGCAGGAGCGGGTGCTGGAGGAGGTATGGCAGCAGGTTTAGTCCAATTTGCTGGTGCTCGCATTCAAAAAGGCATCGACTTTGTCTTGGACCAGTTGGACTTTGATCATCGCGTTGCTAAAGCGGATCTGGTTGTGGTCGGAGAAGGGCGGATGGATGCTCAAAGCTTATCAGGGAAGACTCCGATAGGAGTAGCTAGACGTACGCCGACTGGGATTCCCATCATTGCAATTTGTGGTAGCCTCAAAGACGATCTTCCCGAGTTTCCTTTTGAAAATATCTGCGCCGCTTTTCCGATCATTGCAAGCGTTGAAAGTTTGGAGGACACGCTTCAAAAAGCAGAAAAAAACCTGGTCCGTACGGCAGAGCAGGTGGCAAGAATTCTTCAGTTAGGAGGCCAACAAAGATGGCATTAGTAAAATATGTGGCTATTATCTTATTTATTTTTATTTGTCTTGCAAAGCTAGTATCCGTTTTGAGACTTTCCGAAAAAGAAAGAGGAATGGAAACGAATGTAATAAAGGCAAATGGAGCAATGTTCTTTTTCAATGAAAAAAATGAAAGAGGCAGATTGCTGGGAATCCTTTGTCTAACCTGTATTATTTTTACTTTAATATTTATACTGCTTTATTGATAAATAAGTCTAACCAAATAATTTTTTCCAGAAGGAAGGTTTTGCATCTTCCTTTTTTTCTTCTGGTTTTGAGATAAGATTTGGAAATATAGATTCTAAGCTAACTTCTTCATTATCCACAGCGTGGTCTGTATGAAAGACAAGTGCGTAGGGAGATTGTCCTATTTTTTCATCGATGATAGCGGTAGTAATGCCGAAGTTCTGAGCAATTTTTAGTAGTGAAATTTGTTGCTTGTCAGACAGGGCTGGCGAGAGTTTGAGGAATAGAGGAGAGTAGCTGTTTGCTAGTTTTTGGCAAATTGTATCGAACTTATTTCCGACGACTTCACTACTCAAATCGTCAAAGGAAACGAGTAGGACAACCCGTTCGCGATAGGTTCCCATGTATAGACGTTGTTCATCTGGATTCAATCGTGTTTCGCCAGAGGCTTTCTGTAGTATGGTAGTATTTAAATCGTTCATGGTTTCAGTATAACATACTCAGTTAACTTTGAAAAGGAAGGCGTTTACATTATTTCTTTCAGTAAAATAACCTGTTTTTTCTTGAAAAATCCCTTCTTTTAGGGTATGATAGCTATGTAACAATTTTAAACTCAAAGGAGAGTAATATAATGTCAATTATTACTGATGTTTACGCTCGCGAAGTCCTTGACTCACGCGGTAACCCTACACTTGAAGTTGAAGTTTATACTGAATCAGGTGCTTTCGGACGTGGTATGGTTCCTTCAGGAGCTTCTACTGGTGAGCACGAAGCAGTTGAGCTTCGCGACGGTGACAAATCTCGTTACCTTGGTCTTGGTACTCAAAAAGCTGTTGACAACGTGAACAACGTGATTGCTGACGCTATCATCGGTTTTGACGTTCGTGATCAACAAGCTATCGACCGCGCTATGATCGCTCTTGACGGTACTCCTAACAAAGGTAAATTGGGTGCAAACGCAATCCTCGGTGTTTCTATCGCTGTTGCGCGTGCTGCTGCTGACTACCTTGAAGTGCCACTTTACACTTACCTTGGTGGATTCAACACTAAAGTATTGCCAACTCCAATGATGAACATCATCAACGGTGGTTCTCACTCAGACGCTCCAATCGCTTTCCAAGAATTCATGATCTTGCCAGTTGGCGCTCCTTCATTCAAAGAAGGTCTTCGTTGGGGTGCTGAAGTATTCCACGCTTTGAAGAAAATCTTGAAAGCTCGTGGTTTGGTAACAGCTGTTGGTGACGAAGGTGGTTTCGCTCCTAAGTTCGAAGGAACTGAAGACGGTGTTGAAACAATCATCGAAGCTATCGAAGCTGCTGGTTACGAAGCTGGCGAAAACGGCATCATGATCGGTTTCGACTGTGCGTCATCTGAATTCTACGACAAAGAGCGTAAAGTTTACGACTACACTAAATTCGAAGGTGAAGGCGCTGCTGTTCGTACATCTGCAGAACAAATCGACTACCTTGAAGAATTGGTTAACAAATACCCAATCATCACAATCGAAGATGGTATGGATGAAAACGACTGGGATGGCTGGAAAGCTCTTACTGAGCGTCTTGGCAAACGCGTTCAATTGGTTGGTGACGACTTCTTCGTAACAAACACTGACTACCTTGCACGTGGTATCAAAGAAGGTGCTGCTAACTCAATCCTTATCAAAGTTAACCAAATCGGTACTCTTACTGAAACATTTGAAGCTATCGAAATGGCTAAAGAAGCTGGCTACACTGCCGTTGTATCACACCGTTCAGGTGAAACTGAAGATTCAACAATCGCTGACATCGCAGTTGCAACTAACGCTGGCCAAATCAAGACTGGTTCATTGTCACGTACAGACCGTATCGCTAAATACAACCAATTGCTTCGTATCGAAGATCAACTTGGTGAAGTTGCAGTCTACAAAGGCTTGAACTCATTCTACAACTTGAAAAAATAAATTAGTACAGTGTACTAATTTATCCCCGAGCTAGAATAGCGAGGGTTATAATAAGAACAAGTCCGAAGATTTTCGGACTTGTTTTTCTATGTACAGTGTGCTAATTTATTTTCGGGCTAACAAAGTGAGGGACAGCAAAACTCTCTAGGTAGTTTTCTTTGCCTTGATATTGATAAAATGATATTCTAAAAAGGCAGATCAACTTAAGTATTCTCATTTTGAAAAGAGATGGAGAGTGGGATGATAGAGTGGATATTTTTTGATTTGGGTTCGACGCTTTTAGATGAAGAGGCTGCTTATGGTTATTATATAGACAAGTGTGTGAAGAAGTTAGAGTCTCTGGATATAGAGGTTTCATCAGATTCTTATAAAAAGAAAATGGTGGAGTATGCTCATAAGTCGCTGGACCCTATTCGTGCGACCTGGCAATATTTTGCACCGACCGAGCCACGTCCTTTGTGGACAAATGAGGGTGTGAGCCTGTATCCTGAAACAATAGATGCTCTAGAGAAGTTATCACAAAACTATCAATTGGGGATTATTGCCAATCAGTCTAGTAGTATTAGAGAACTGCTTAAAGAGTGGGGAATTGAGTCTTATTTTCAACTCATCATCCTTTCTGAAGAGGTTGGGCTATCTAAACCAGATACAACGATTTTCACACTTGCCTTGCAAAAAGCAAACATCCCTGCAGATAGAGTTGTCTATGTCGGGGATAGGTATGATAATGATATTCTACCTGCTAAATCTTTGGGAATGTGGACTGTACGGATACTGACAGTTTTTGGGAAGCATGCCAGTGAAAATGAAAAATTGAAGAGTGATTGGGTAATTCCTTCATTGCAAGAGATAACAAATATTTTTGAAGAAATAAAAAAACTAGACTGAACATTCTCAGACTAGTTTTTACATGTATTAGAACAAGCCTTTAACTTTATCTAAAAGACCGTTAACACCTTCAGAACCTGATAACAAGCCTTTTGCTTGTTCCAAGTATTCACCGAATTGGTCCTTGTTTTCTTCGATAAATTGTTTTGCACCATCAAAGTCTTTGTTTGCAATCAATTCTTTTACTTGGTTAAAAAGATCTACTGGATTCATGTTGAAATCACCTCCTATGAGACTATTAAACCAAAACTGGACGGATTTCACAACTGAAACGACTTATAAAAATGTAACGCAAACTGCTTCAGGAACATAGAAATCGTGTGAGAGCTCAGTCAAACAGCCATTTTCGGCATCTCTTTCGAATACAGTTGCATTGTCAGAATCTTGATGGACAACAATCAAATGCTTTTCATCAGGACTAAGCGTGAAATCGCGAGGAGTTTTTCCATTTGTTGGGACGATTTCAACTAATTCTAAGCTGGCATCAGCAAGCGTTTTGTAGACTGCGATAGAGTCGTTTCCGCGGTTGGATCCATAAATAAATTTACCATCCTTTGTGATGCGAATAGCGGCAGTACCGTTGAAACCAGTATGGTCTTCTGGGAGAGTAGAGACAGTTTGTAGGTGTTCAAATTGTCCCCAGCCGTCATAGATAAGCACCTCAATAGTTGAATTGAGTTCACAGATGAGATAGGCGATTTTTGCGACAGGATGGAAGACAATGTGACGTGGACCACTTCCTGGTGTAGCCTGATAGGTTGCGATTTTCTCTACTTTTCCTTGGTCAGATACCTTATAGGTTACCACTTGATCACATCCTAAATCACAGGTTACTAAAAATTTATCGGGCGTCAAATCAGAAAAGTGAACGTGGGCGGAAGCTTGGTTTTCGTGTGGTCCAGATCCTTCGTGTTGAGCGACATCAGCTAATTCTAGTGAACCATCCGCCAAACGTTTATAAACAAGTAGTTGCCCTTTGTGGAAATTGGAGCCATAAACTAAATCTCTTGCCTCATCTACAGCGACATAGCAAAGTGGTGCACCCTCTGATACAACATGGTTGAGTAGGGTATAGTCAGCATTAAAGGCAGCGATACCTCCTAGACCATTTTCAGCGCCGACGGAGTATAGATGTCCGGCCTTATCAAAGGCAAGGTAGGTAGGGTTAGGTTCTTCAGTGACCAATTCTAGATTGCTAAGTTGTCCTGTCTCAGAGTCAAAATTTGCTTTATAAATTCCTTTTGATTCACGTTTTGTGTAGGTACCGAAATAGATAGTCATAGGATTCTCCTTTTTGGAAATGATTGATAAAATTATACCATGTTTTTCTGAGAAAGTCGTATAAATTCTGTAGTTGATTTTTACAAAAATCCTTTCTCCATGTTACAATAGAAAAAAAGACTAGGAGTGTATTAGATGGAGGATAAGCATCAAAAATTTAGTCTGACTTGGTTTTTCCGCTTGTTTTTGAATAGCCAAGCAGTGACATTTTTATTAGTAACCTTGCTGACTTTTTTGACCATATTTATTTTTAGTAAAATTAGTTTTTTATTCAGACCAATAGGAAGCTTTTTAGAAATTGTATTGTTACCGATGATTTTAACAGGTCTTTTGTATTACCTATTAAATCCGATGGTTGACTGGATGGAAAAGCATAAAATTTCTCGTACAGTTGGTATTTCTATTCTCTTTGTTTTAATCAGTCTTCTCATTATCTGGGGACTGGCGGTGGCAATTCCGAGTATTCAAGAGCAAGTGACATCTTTTGCGCAAAATCTTCCTTCGAATATCCAGAAAATCGAAGGACAGGTAACTGGGCTCCTACAGGATCAGCGCTTTGAACAATTTAGACCAACAGCTCTGGAGATGTTAAATAAGGTCAATGATCAGGTCGTTGCCTATGCTCAGAAGTTTTCTTCAAGCGCTGTGAACTGGGCAAGTAATTTGATTTCAACCGCTTCGCAGATTATTGTTGCTATTTTGATTATGCCTTTTATTCTCTTTTATCTGTTACGGGATGGTCAGTATTTGAATAAACACATCACCCAATATCTACCAACCAAGTGGAGAGAACCGATTGGAACAGTACTATCAGATGTGAATGGGCAATTATCAAACTATGTTCGTGGTCAGGTGACCGTTGCGATTATTGTTGCCCTGATGTTCTCAGTGATGTTCTCAATCATTGGTCTTAGCTATCCAATAACCTTGGGGGTGATGGCTGGTTTCCTCAATCTAATTCCGTATTTGGGTTCTTTCTTGGCCATGATTCCAGCTGTTATTTTAGGATTGATTGCTGGTCCAATCATGCTGATAAAGGTTTTAGTAGTCTTTATGATTGAGCAGACTATAGAAGGTCGTTTTGTGACACCATTGATTATCGGAAGCTCCCTAAGTATTCATCCGATTACCATCTTATTTGTATTATTGACAGCTGGTCAGATGTACGGTGTCCTAGGAGTTCTTCTTGGAATTCCAATATATGCCTCTATTAAGGTTTTAGTGAAAGCGGCATTTGAGTGGTACAAGGCACACAGTAGTTTGTATGAAGATGAAGAAAATGAGGTTGTGAATGAACAATAGTGAAAAAATGTTGGTTTGTTTGAACCAACAGGATTTAGATAAGGCAGATAAGTATTTCAAGCGTGCCTTGGCGCAAGATGATAGCGAAACGCTTTTGTCCTTGGCTGCCTATCTGGAAGGCATTGGTTTTTTCCCACAGGCTAGACAAATCTATGAACAGGTCAAAGAAGAATTTCCTGAAGTACGGATTAATCTTGCCCAAATAGCATTTGAAGATGGCTTGGTTGAAGAAGCTTTCGGATATTTGGAGGAAATTTCGGAAGACAGTCCTGCCTATGTGGAAGCCTTGTTGGTCAAGGCGGACCTGTATCAGGCAGAAGGCTTGTCGGATGTGGCGCGTGAAAAATTGTTGGAAGCAAGTCACTTATCAGATGAACCCATCATCCTTTTTGGCTTAGCAGAATTGGATATGGAACTGGAGCTTTTTAATGAGGCTATTTCCTATTATGCCCAGCTGGATAATCGTGAAATCTACGAATTAACGGGAGTTTCTACCTATCAGCGAATTGGTATTGCCTATGCAAGTTTAGGGAAATTTGAAGCGGCCATTGAATTTTTGGAAAAAGCTGTTGAGCTGGAATACGATGACCAGACTGTTTTTGAATTGGCTGCTCTGCTATTTGAAAGTGAAGAATACCAAAAAGCTAATCTCTATTTCAAGCAGTTGGATACCATCAATCCTGATTTTGAGGGCTATGAATATGCCTATGCACAGTCGCTTCATGCTGAGCATAAGATTGATGAAGCCTTGGCTATGACGCAAAAAGGCCTGGCGAAAAATGATTTTGACGCTAATCTCTTGCTCCAGGCTTCTCAGTATGCCTATGAATTGCATGACGAGGCGGGGGCAGAAGATTATCTTCTACGGGCAAAAGAGGTGGCAGATGATAGTAACGAACTAGCTCTACGCTTGTCCAATCTGTATCTTGAACAGGAGCGATTTGAAGAGGTTGTGGCTTTATTTGATGAAGAGGTAGATAACGTTCTAGCTCGCTGGAATGTGGCCAAGGCCTATCAAGCTCTAGAAAGAGATGATGAAGCTATTGAGCTTTACGATGAATTGGCCGGAGAATTGGCTGAGAATCCTGAATTTTTGGCTGATTACGTAGCGGTTTTACGTCAACTTGGTCGCTTGGATGAGGCAAAAGAGCAAGCTAGTCGTTATATCCAATTGGTGCCAGACGATTTAGCCATGCAAGAATTTTTGAATGAAGAGTAGGTTATGCAAGTAAATCGATTATTTCAATACAATACACTCGGTGCCTTGATGGCTGGACTGTATGGCGGCTCCTTGACGGTTGGCGAATTGTTGGAACATGGTGATTTGGGTTTGGGGACCCTGGATTCTATTGACGGCGAGCTGATTGTCTTGGATGGAAAGGCCTATCAGGCCAAGGGAGCAGGGGAAAAACCAGAAGTGGTTGAAGTTCCTGCTGATATGAAGGTTCCCTATGCGGCGGTCATTTTCCATGAGGCAGAAGTCATTTTCAAACAACGCTTTGAAATGACTCATGAGGAATTGCAACAGCGGATTGAGTCATATTATGATGGTGAAAACCTCTTTCGCTCCATCAAAATAAAAGGGACGTTTGCTCGGATGCATGTCCGCATGATTCCCAAATCGGCTTCGGATGTTCGTTTTGCGGAGGTGGCAAGTCGCCAGCCTGAGTATACTGCTGAGAATATTTCAGGTACCATTGTTGGTATTTGGACACCAGAGATTTTTCACGGGGTCAGCGTGGCGGGCTATCATTTGCATTTTATCTCAGATGATTTGACCTTCGGTGGGCATGTCATGGACTATGTTATCTCAGAAGGAATGGTGGAAGTAGGACCAGTAGATCAACTGGATCAACGCTTTCCAGTCCAAGACCGCCAGTATCTTTTCGCTAAGTTCAATGCCAAGGAAGTCAGAGAAGATATTGATAAGGCGGAGTAGGTTTCAATACAGAAAAATCCATGAAAATCAATTGATTTTCATGGATTTTATTTTGTCTTCTGTTGGGGTGACACGGAGGGTCTTCTGACCTCGGTAGGTCACAAAACCTGGCTTGCCACCTGTTGGCTTATGCAGTTTCTTAGCTTCTATCATATCGACTTGAACCAAGTTGGAATGTCTAGCCTTGGAGAAGTAGGCGGCCAATTCAGCCGCATCTGTCTTGACTTCGTCACTTGGGGCCAAGTTGTCTGTGATGACCACGTGGCTACCTGGAATGTCTTTGGCGTGGAACCAGAGTTCGCCCTTTTTAGCCATTTTGAAGGTCAATTCATCATTTTGCAGGTTATTTTTCCCGACCAGAATAATGGTCTTCCCGTCCGTTGCCAAGTAACGTTCCGGTTTCTGACGCTTATGGATTTTCTCACGATGACGGCGTTTGAGGTAGCCTGTTTCAATCAACTCCTCACGGATTTCGTCGATTTCTGCCAAACTAGCCTGTCCCAGCATGGTATCAACGGATTCCAGATAGACGATGGTCGCCTTGGTTTCCTCAATCAAGTTGGTCAGGTGCTTGACCGCCTCCTTGAGTTTCTGGTACTTCTTGAAGTAACGTTGGGCATTTTGGCTAGGAGTCAAAGCCACATCCAACTCAATCTCCAGCTCCTGACCCGTATAGTAGTTGTCCAAAATCACGCTCGGCTGGTCATTGGGTACCTGATGTAGATAGGTGGTCAAGAGCTCACCCTTTTGCCGCACCAACTCCGCCGTCTCCGTATCCGCCAATTCCAGTTCCTGCTTGACTAGCTTCTTACGATTCTTCTCCAGCTCACTGGCCACCCGCTTGATCAGCTCATTGGCCTGCTGGGCCACCCGATCCCGCTCCGCCTTGTCCTGATAGTAGAAGTCCAGCAGACTGCTCAGGCTCTCAAAGTATGGCTGGTTTTCAGGGCTATTGGCAAATGGCAGAGCAGCATAGGACTTGTCTGTCAGGCTAGGCTGTGTTGCCTGTTCAAAAAAGGCACGGAAGTTCTTCAGGCGGTCTGACTGCAAATGACTGGCCAGTTCAGAAGCCGTATCCCGACCCAAACCTTGAAAAAGTTGTTGGAGATTTTTTGGACTCAGTTCCTGAGTCGATAGGATTTCAAATAATTTCTCGTCAGATACCGTGTAAGGATTGAGAGAATGCGTCTCCGGTGGACGAATGTAGGTGGAACCAGGCAAGATAGTTCGGTAGGAATTTTGCGAGAAACCAACGTGCTTGATAGCCTCGATAATCTTCTGTTCAGACTTATCTACCAAGATGATGTTGCTGTGCTTGCCCATGATTTCCACAATCAAGGTAGCTTGGATATGGTCGCCAATCTCGTCCTTGTTGGATACTGAAAATTCTAAGATGCGGTCATTGTCCAATTGACGAATCTCCTCGATAATAGCACCCTGCAAGTATTTCCGCAGAATCATGGTAAAGGTATTGGGAACCTTTGGATTGGTAAAGTCCGACTGGGTCAGCTGAACCCGCCCGAAAACCGAATGGGCGGACAGGAGCAACTTATGGCTCTGACGGTTACTGCGGATGTTAAGGACAATTTCCTGTTCAAAGGGCTGGTTGATTTTCTGAATCCGCCCACCTTCTAAATTGGCCCTTAACTCAGCCGTCATGTGATGTAAAAAAAATCCGTCAAAAGACATGTTTTTCCTCTTTCTAATAACTATAACTCAGTCTAGTATATCATATTTTGATGTTTTTTGATGAGACTGGTAGTCCCTACTGACATAAAAAGTTTTCAGAAAATTTAATCAAAAGTATTGACAAAGATTGATGGATGCCGTATAATCGTCTGTAATCAGAAGAAGTAGTAAAGCAGAAGTCTTCAGGGAGCCTGTGGTACTGGGAACAGGTGGCGGAGTTTTATGAAATGGGCTGATGTGCATTTATGTCTATTTTATGACGTCGTTAGTCGGTCTTGCCGTACCACCAGTACTGCCTTCACCCGACTGCCTAGTCCTAAAATACCCTAAATTCACAAGGATTGTTTGGCATAGCATACTTTGCGTAGACTGTTTTGGCCGAGTACGAGGCAGGTCGTCGCAGCTTATACTGGCGGTATAGCAAGGAGAGTTAACGAAGTAACTAGCCAAAACAGTCACGCAAATGAACTTAAAACAATGATAGTTCGGTCCGCACACCTTACAGTGCAACTCCTTGTTAGAGGAGATGAGATATGGGAGGATTCTAGACAATTCCCATAAGTGAGGTGGCACCGTGTCATTGACGCCCTCGCGTATTGTTTTTCAATATGCGGGGGCTTTTCCATTGTCTTCGTAGATTACTTTTATATTGCGTCACGTTCGGCTTGCCTAACTTGAGTTATGTCTGCGCCTCCGTTCCTTATCTAAAAGCAATCTACTTTGACAATGATAGATAATACGAGGTAATCATGATGAAACGATGGCGATGGTGGGATAAAATATTGATGATATAGAGATTGAATATTGTGTATTTTTAAAGGAGAATGAATATGTTGAAAAATAAAAATTTACTTGCTACAATTGTTGCCCTTACCGTTATGGTAATTGCTGCCCTGTTTTTGACGCAAAAAGAACAGAGCAATTCATCTAATAGCACAGAAAAAGTTAAAATTGGAGTTCTGCAATTTGTGACACATGATTCATTAGATGAGATTTATAAGGGAATCAAGGCAGGTCTTAAAGAAGGTGGTTATACCACAACGGATAATTTAGAAATTGATTTTATGAATGCTGAGGGTGATCAATCCCAAGTTCAAACCATGAGTAAAAAACTGGTGGACAATGGCAATGAATTATTGATTGGTATCGCAACACCTGCCGCACAAGGTCTTGCCAATGCAACCACAGAATTACCCATTATCATGGGAGCTGTGACAGATCCAGTCGGAGCCAACCTGGTGACGGATTTGAAAAATCCTGGTGGAAATATCACAGGGGTATCTGACCAGACACCAGTAGCAGATGCAGTTTCTCTCATTAAAGAAATTACGCCAGACGCTAAAACTATCGGTGTCCTCTATTCTTCAAACGAGGACAATTCAAAAATTCAAGTAGCGGAATTTAAGGCAGCAGCAGAAGAGGCTGGCTATACTGTTCTTGAATATGCAGTTGCTTCTAGTAATGAAATTGCAGCGACAGTAGAGGTCGCAAGTAGTAAAGCAGATGTTCTCTTTACACCAGTAGACAACACAGTTGCCTCAGCATTTTCAACTGTCGTATCTGTGGCAAATAAAACCAAAACTCCGATTTTCACCAGCGTAGAAGACATGGTAGAAGGTGGAGGTATCGCATCTGTTACCCTTAGCCAATATGACTTGGGTGTGGCAACTGGTAAGATGGCTGCAAAAATTCTTGATGGTGCCAATCCAGCGGATACACCTGTACAAATCTTTAACGAAGGAACCGTTGTCGTTAACCAAAAAGTTGCTAAAGAATTAGGAATTACCTTGTCAGATGACGTGATTAGTAAAGCAAGCAAGGTTATCGAATAAGAGATAAGAGAAAAGGAAAAATATGATTGTATCAACAGTTTCACAGGCTCTTTTATGGGCTGTACTAGGTTTGGGAATATTCGTTACCTTTCGGATTCTGAATTTTCCTGATATGACGACAGAGGGCTCTTTCCCACTTGGAGGAGCGGTTGCTGTTACCTTATTGACGCAAGGAGTTCATCCTATCTTGGCTACTCTAGCAGCAGTTCTTGTTGGCTGTTTGGCGGGCTTTGTCACAGGCTTGCTTTATACCAAGGGGAAAATTCCCACTCTCCTGGCTGGTATCTTGGTCATGTCTTCCTGTCACTCTGTCATTCTATTTATCATGGGTAGGGCAAATCTAGGATTACTGAATACCAAACGTTTACAAGATTTCCTTCCTTTTTCTGAGCAAATTAATGGTCTCTTGCTAGGTCTAGGTAGCCTAGTGGTGGTGATTGGTGCCTTGATGTTTTTCCTCTATACTCGCCTTGGACAAGCCTTTATTGCAACAGGGGATAATTCAGATATGGCACGCAGTTTTGGTATCAATACAAGTCGAATGGAGTTGCTAGGCCTTGTTCTTTCAAATGGGATCATCGCTCTTGCAGGTGCCTTGATTGCACAACAAGAAGGCTATGCGGATGTGTCGCGTGGCATTGGTGTCATTGTAGTCGGTATGGCTAGTCTGATTATCGGTGAGGTAATTTATGGTAACCTTACTATGTTAGAACGATTCTTGGCCATTGTTGTCGGAGCGATTTTCTATCAGTTCTTAATTTTGGTTGTTATTTCCCTCGGTATCAATACCAGCTACCTCCGTATCTTCTCGGCCATGATTCTGGCGGTCTGCCTCATGGTTCCTGAGTTAAAAAATAAACTTCTGAAAGGAGCCAGTCTGTCACGATGAAAGCAATTGTTGAATTAAAAAATGCCACCAAGGTGGTGACAAACGGTTTTGATGAAGAACGTGTGATTTTGGACAATGTCAATCTGACCATCTATCAGGGTGATTTTATTACCATTTTGGGTGGAAATGGAGCTGGGAAGTCAACCCTCTTTAATGTCATTGCTGGAACCCTACCCTTGACCAGTGGTTCAGTCTATATTCTTGGTGAGGATGTGACCAATTGGCCTGCAGAAAAACGTGCCAAGTATCTGGCCCGTGTTTTCCAAGATCCGAAAATGGGCACAGCTCCGCGGATGACGGTGGCAGAAAATCTACTGATAGCTAAGTATCGCGGCGAGGGACGGGGCTTAGTGCCACGCAGATTGGCCCAACAGACGGAAGAATTTGCCCAGCTTTTGCCGAGAGTGGGAAATGGTCTAGAAAAACATCTGGACACGCCAGCAGGGCTCTTATCAGGGGGTCAACGCCAGGCATTGAGTTTGTTGATGGCGAGTTTGAAACAGCCTGAACTTTTACTCTTGGATGAGCATACTGCAGCCCTTGACCCTAAAACTAGCCAATCCTTGATGCAGTTAACAGATGAATTGATTGCGACCAAGGGAATGACGGCCCTCATGGTCACTCATCAGATGGAAGATGCGCTGCGTCACGGTAATCGCTTGATTGTCATGAAAAATGGTCAGATTATTCAGGACCAAACAGCTGAAGAAAAATCCAAGATGAAACTGGAAGATTATTATAAGTTGTTTGATTAAGAACCTGTGTGGATAGTTCGCAACCTCCAACCAAGTTTGGTTTTGGCTAAAACTGAATTTTATATCAAACACATCTCTTGTGAATACAGGTCTAAAGTCTGGAGTACTCCAGGCTTTTCTTATCCTTTGAATTTTTAGTTATAAAGAAGTATAATATACTAAATATATCAAGAGGTGCTGTCATGGATAAATTGGTTTTTGAAAGCTTAGCTAACTTGGGAATGGACTACACCATTGTAGAGCATCCACCAGCTCTGACAACTGAGGAAGCAGACCGTTACATTGAAGGGTTAGAAGGAGTACGGACCAAGTCTATGTTTCTGACTAATAAGAAAAAGACTGCATTTTATTTACTGATCATGGATGACCAGAAGCAGCTGGATATGGACCAGTTTCGTGATTTGGTGGGAGCCAACCGCATTCGAATGGCCTCGAGTGATAGCTTGATGGAAAAAATGCACTTGCCTGCGGGTGCGGTATCTGTTTTTGGCTTGTTACATAATGTTGATAAGGATATTCAAGTCTTTTTTGATAAAGAAATCCTTTCTGAATCCATTCTAACCTTTCACCCCAATGTTAATACGAAAACAATTTTTGTAAAGACAGAGGATATTTTACGTTTTGTCGAAGAGCTTGGCTTTTCAGCAACGATTGTTGACTTGGGGTAACAAAGATGAGAAAATGTTTAGCTATTTGTAGTCTGTTGTGTTGTCTCTTTTTGGTAGGATGTCGGACAGGAGCAGCTTATCAGGCAGAGATTGAACCGATGGAACAATCAGCATTGTATACGGAAAAAGAGATTGAAGCGGCTATTCTTGTAGTTGAAGATTACTTTGATCACCATTTTAAAAGTTGTAAATTGCTGACTATCGGTTATAGTGGTGATAATGAAAAGGAATTTGATGAGTGGGCGGAGCACTATGGTGCAGAGGAAGCCATTATCCTAACTTCGTCTTTTAAGGTAGCAGCTGAGGGGGCAGAGCCCACCTTAGAACCTAATAGTACCCATACGGATTGGAAATGGATTTTAGTGCGGAATGTTGGTGGTAAGTGGGAACATAAGGGACATGGTTACTAATGTATATGTAGAACTTCGTTGATTTTCAGCGGAGTTTTTTGTAAATTTTCTTGAAAAAATGTATAATAGAAGCGATAGCTATTTAGGAATTTCTATTTAAAAGTTGCTTTGATGGGTGAATATAATGTTGAACCAAAGTGTGTCTTTTGCAAATAGAGCTCCGACATAGCAGACTGTAATTCGACTTGGAATTCCCAAGGACCGTTGGTAAGAAAAATAAAATGGACATCTGTGGGATGTCCAAAAGGAGTAAAGATGAGTACAATTAAAATTATGGCTCTTGGGGGTGTGCGGGAAAATGGAAAAAACCTGTACATTGCCGAAGTGAATGAACATATTTTTGTTTTGGATGCGGGGGCAAAGTACCCAGAGAATGAACAGTTAGGTGTGGATGTAGTCGTCCCTAATTTCGATTATTTGGAAGAAAATAAGCACCGTGTAGCAGGGGTCTTTTTATCTCACGGGCATGCGGATGCTATCGGAGCGCTTCCTTATCTCTTGGAGAAAGTGAAAGTGCCAGTATTTGGTTCGCACTTGACGATCGAATTGGCTAAACTACTTGTCAAGGGGAATAATGCTACTAAGAAATTTAATGATTTCCATGTTATCAATGCTGACACTGAAATTGATTTCGGAGATTCAGTGGTATCTTTCTTTCAGACGACCCACTCTATTCCAGAGAGTTTAGGAATTGTCGTTAAGACGGATGAAGGAAATATTGTCTACACAGGTGACTTTAAGTTTGACCAGGCGGCAGATAAATTTTATCGTACGGATTTTGGGCGATTGGCTGAAATCGGTAACGAAGGTGTGTTGGCCCTCTTGTCAGACTCAGCTAACGCAGATAGCAATGTTCAAGTAGCGAGCATGCATGAGGCTGGGGAGGAAATTCTCAATACGATTGCTGACTGTGATGGGCGTGTTATTGTGGCAGCAGTTGCCAGCAATATTGTACGTATTCAACAGATTTTTGATGCGGCAGAAGCAACTGGTCGTCGTGTCGTATTGACAGGACATGATGTGGAAAACATTGTCCGAACAGCGATTCAATTGAAAAAACTTCGTTTGGTCAGCGAACGCCTGTTGGTAAAACCAAAGGATATGAACAAGTATGAAGACCATGAATTGATTATTTTAGAAACTGGTCGTATGGGCGAGCCGTTAAATGGATTGCGTAAAATGTCTATCGGTAGACATCGCTACGTTGAAATCAAAGAAGGTGATCTAGTTTATATTGTTACCACTCCAAGTATTTCAAAAGAAGCGGTTGTTGCTCGTGTGGAGAACTTGATTTACAAGGCTGGTGGTACCGTAAAATCTATCACAAAGAATCTTCGCGTATCGGGGCATGGGAATGCGCGTGATTTGCAGCTTATGCTCAACATCATGAAGCCTAAATATCTTTTCCCAGTTCAAGGGGAGTATCGTCAATTGGATGCTCACGCTAAGGCTGCGCTTGAAATCGGTATGTATCCAGAAAACATTATCATCGTTAAGCGTGGAGATGTCATGGCTTTTGAAGAGGGGGATTTTGTCCATAGCGGAGCGGTTCCTGCTGGTGATGTCATGATTGACGGAAATGCCATGGGCGATGTTGGAAATATCGTCCTTCGTGACCGTAAGATCCTCTCAGAAGACGGTATCTTTATCGTGGCTATCACTGTCAACCGCCGTGAGAAAAAAATCATTTCTAAAGCCAAGGTCAATACTCGTGGTTTTGTCTACGTGAAAAAGAGCAAGGACATCTTGCGTGAGGCATCAGAATTGGTGAATACAACGGTGGAAAATTACTTTACAAAGGATAGCTTTGACTGGACAGAGCTTAAGAGTGCTGTTCGCGATGATTTAGCAAAATTCCTCTTTGACCAAACCAAACGTCGCCCAGCTATTTTACCGGTAATTATGGAAGTTAAGTAAGCTGATTTATATACATAAGAAGAGCCGAGGAAACTCAGGCTCTTTACCATAAGGAGAAGATTTATGGCAATAATGAAAATTGAATACCACTCAGAAGCTCTAGATATGTCTAGACAGGTTACGGTTTTATATCCAGATCGCAATCGTGTGGAAAATCCTGATGACAACGACATTCCTGTCCTATATCTTTTGCACGGTATGGGAGGAAATCAGGATTCCTGGCTGAATCGTTCTACAGTGGAACGGTTGGTTCGTTATACCAATCTTATCGTGGTTATGGTCAATACAGATAAAGGCTGGTATACCAATACTACTTACGGTATGAATTATTATGATGCTATTGCAGTAGAGTTGCCTCAAATTCTCAAACGATTTTTCCCAAATATGTCTGACAAGCGGGAGAAGAATTTTATAGCTGGTTTGTCTATGGGTGGTTATGGGACCTTCAAGATTGCTATGATGACCAATCGTTTTTCACACGCAGCTTCGCTTTCAGGCGCATTGTATTTTGATTTTGATAATCCAGCGGCAGCAGAATTGGGAAGTCTTTCGTATTGGCAAGGAGTATTTGGTGACATTTCTGATAAACAGAATCCAAATAATTTGTTAGAAATTGCTAAACAATCCGATAAAAAGACCAAATTTTATGCCTGGTGTGGTGAGGAAGATTTTCTCTTTGAGGGGCATCAAAAGGCAGTTGAGGAGTTAAAAGAGCTGGGATTTGATATAGAGGCAAGTTTCGGACCTGGTAAACATGAGTGGTACTACTGGAACCAACAGATTGAGAAAGTTTTGGCCTGGCTGCCCATTGATTTCAAATTGGAAGAAAGATTATCTTAGATTTTAAGAAAAGTTTCAGAAATTATGGCTATACTAAAACCTATTTCTAGAAAGAGGTATAGTCTATGAAACTTATTGGAAATATTCTACGGTGGATTTGGCGGACATTTTGGGGTCTGATTTGGTTATCAATGGTGTTATTGGCTTGTGGTCTAGGTCTGTTATTCTATTTTCAACAGGAAGCAGCGCCTCAGATGTTACAAACTCTAGCTCAAGAAGTGCAATTGATGGTCAAAGGGCAGTCTGAAGTGACGATTGAAGAAGGTGTTAATACCATTAAGCACCTGACTACTGATACGGTTAATACAGCCGATCATGGTCGTTGGGAAAGCAATACTGCGACTGTTTACATTGAAACCCAGAATCCAACATTTGTAGCTGCCTATGAAACAGCTATTGCCAATTGGAATGCGACAGGGGCCTTCACTTTTGTGATGACAAGTGATCCAAATCAGGCCGATATTATTGCTACTGAGATGAATGATGGAAATACTCAGGCAGCAGGCGAGGCCAATTCAACGACTAATTTATTGACAAATTATTATAGCTCTGTAACGGTGCGTCTGAATAGTTTTTATTTATTAAACGACCAATATGGTTATGATATGGATAGAATTATCCATACAGCTGAGCATGAATTGGGCCATGCTATTGGCCTAGATCATGAAGATAGTCAGACCTCTGTTATGGAATCGGCAGGATCTAATCATGGTATTCAGCAGGCAGATATTGATGCGGTCCTTGCCTTGTATTCAGAATAGAAGGGAAAATATGCTTCGAACAATTACAAACACAATAAAACGTTATCCTGAGCAAGCTCTGCTCTTTCTCTATAATGCTGGGATTTTTGCATGGATGCAGTCTACCAGCCATTCGATTATGGAACAAATCGGTATAGATAGCAACTGGTTTGATAAAATCCCCGAACCAATCAAGGCCTGGACAGGTGCAAGTCTAGAGAGTATGCAAACCTTACTCAATTCTTCCGCTTGGGGATGGCTGATTGTTTCGATGATTTTGATGCTGGTCATCCGCTTTGTCAAGGGCTTGATTAAGTTTGTCATCATGCTGATTATTATCGGCGGTGGTCTTTACCTGCTCTGGCAGAATAGGGAATTGCTTAGCGGTTTGGTCTAAATATTTTTTGAGAAGGACAGTGACGGTAAAGTCGCTGTTTTTTGTTGAAATCAGAAAAAGGATTCCGCACTGTTACCCTAAATTATGGTACAATATTTTTATGATTATTCTAAGTGGAAACAAGATTGAACGCTCTTTTGCGGGCGAGGTTTTATTTAATAATATCAATATTCAAGTGGACGAGCGGGATCGGATTGCCCTTGTCGGAAAAAATGGAGCAGGCAAGTCTACTCTGCTCAAAATCCTTGTCGGAGAAGAAGCAGCGACCAGCGGTGAAATTTCAACCAAGCGTGATTTGTCCCTTTCTTATCTGGCACAGGACAGCCGTTTTGAGTCTGAAAATACCATTTACGATGAAATGCTCCATGTCTTTGACGACCTGCGGATGACGGAGAAACGCCTGAGGTCTATGGAAGAGCAAATGGGCAGTTTGTCTGGTAATGAACTCGACCAGCTCATGAAGACCTATGATAGTCTGTCGGAAGAATTTCGTCTGGCAGGTGGTTTTAACTATGAGGCAGATATCCGTGCTATTTTGAACGGCTTTAAGTTTGACCAGACCATGTGGGACATGAAAATCTCCGAACTTTCTGGCGGTCAAAACACTCGACTTGCACTGGCAAAAATGCTTCTTGAAAGCCCAGAACTCTTGGTCCTCGACGAGCCGACCAACCACCTGGACATTGACACGATTGCCTGGCTGGAAAACTACCTCGTGCATTACAAGGGAGCCTTGATTATCGTCAGCCATGACCGCTATTTCTTGGACAAGGTGGCGACACTGACACTGGATTTGACCAAGCATTCCTTGGATCGTTATGTGGGCAATTATTCTCAGTTTGTCGAGCTCAAAGAGCAGAAGTTGCAAACGGAATTGCAAAACTATGAAAAGCAGCAGAAGGAAATTGCCAAACTAGAAGACTTTGTCCAGAAAAATATTGTCCGTGCTTCGACCACCAAGCGTGCTCAGGCTAGACGCAAGCAGTTGGAAAAGATGGAGCGACTGGACAAGCCAACAACTGGTCAGAAGTCTGCCAACATGACTTTCCAGTCGGACAAGACTTCAGGAAATATCGTCTTGACAGTGGAAAATGCTGCGGTGGGCTACGATGGAGAAATACTTTCTCAGCCTATTTCCATTGACCAACGAAAGCTGGATGCCATTGCCATTGTCGGTCCGAATGGAATCGGAAAAACAACCCTGCTCAAATCCATCATCGGAGCTCTGCCATTTATCAAAGGGGAAGCCAAGCTCGGTGCCAATGTGGAAGTGGGCTACTATGACCAGACCCAGTCGGCCCTGACGCCTTCCAATACCGTCTTGGAGGAGCTCTGGTCAGCCTTTCCGACCACGCCTGAAGTGGAAATCCGCAACCGCCTTGGAGCTTTCCTTTTCTCAGGTGACGATGTCAAAAAGTCTGTCTCCATGCTATCTGGTGGGGAAAAAGCCCGCCTGCTCCTCGCTAAGCTGTCCATGGAAAACAACAACTTCCTCATCCTCGACGAGCCGACCAACCATCTGGACATCGACAGCAAGGAGGTCCTGGAAAATGCCCTGATCGACTTTGACGGCACCCTGCTCTTTGTCAGCCACGACCGCTATTTCATCAACCGCGTCGCCACCAAGGTCCTGGAAATCTCGGAAACGGGCTCCACGCTCTACTTGGGCGACTATGATTATTATTTGGAGAAAAAGGCAGAGCAGCAAGCAGAAGCCCAGCCTGACCAGCTAGAAAGCAGCAGCCAATCAGCCGGAGCCATGGACTACCAAGCTCAAAAGGAAAACCAAAAAGAGCAACGCAAACTGGCCCGCCGCATCGAGCAAATCGAGGCAGAAATCGACAACATCGAAAACCGCCTAAGCGAACTCAACCAAGCCATGCTAGAAACAAACGATATCGCCCAGCTGACCGATTACCAGAAAGAAATCGACCAACTGACAGTCCAACAAGAAAGCCTCATGGAAGAATGGGAAGCATTATCTGAGCAGATGGGGTAAGAAATAAGATGATCCAACAGAATACAGAAACACTCGAAGATAACTTACGATTTAATAAATTATCCAAACTGATTCAGACAAAATTGTCCCAATATTTTGAAACCTATCCTTCAGCTGTCCAGTGCCAATTAGTTTGTTTTGATAGAGATGAAACTCGTAGAAAAGTCCTTAGCTATGACATTTATTCCGATTTTGATAAGCTCTTCTGGGTAGAGTCAATAGCAAAGCCTATTTCTAGTTATTCCTACGGACATCAAATTGATAAAAAAGATATAGACAAACTAGATAGGGAGTTTATCTTGGATACTTTTCTTGGAATAGATGAAGAAAGAGGATAGATTTTCATGACCAAACACCCACGTTTCCTTAATAGCGACCAATTTTTCGCCTGTCCACATTGTGGGCAGGCTCTTGGTCTTGATCTCAACAGCCTCCGCTGTCCCAACCGCCACACCTTCGACATCGCCAAGCAGGGCTACGTCAATCTGGCACCCCAGGTCAAGCAGTCCGCCAACTACCACAAGTCTAGCTTTGAAAACCGCCAGGCCTTTTTAGAGGCGGGCTATTACGATCATCTCTATGAGGCTTTGGAGGGGAAAATAGCAGAGCTAGGCTTGCGGTCTGTCTTGGACATCGGCTGTGGGGAGGGCTTTTATTCCCGCAAATTAGCCGAGAAAATGGACTTGGACATTCTTGCTTTTGATATTTCTAAGGACTCCATTCTCTTGGCAGCAAGATCTGACAGTGCCAAGTCGGTCAAATGGTTTGTCGGGGACTTGACCAGGTTGCCCATTCAAGATAAGACCATTGACGGCATCTTGGATATCTTTTCCCCAGCCAATTATCAGGAGTTTGCCAGAGTACTGAAAACTGGTGGGGCTATTCTCAAGCTGGTCCCAGGACCCAATCACCTCAAGGAGCTCCGCCATTTAGCCAAAGACCAACTCCGCAAGGAAGCCTATGATAACCAGGAGATTGTGGACCATTTCAGGTCTTACGTGGGGCAGGTGGAGCAGGTGATGGTCAGCCAGACTATGCCGATTACAGCCGCCCATGCTCAAGTCCTGGCAGACATGACGCCTCTCTTTTTCCAAGTGGACCAGTCCAAGTTGGATTTGAGCCAGTTGACCGAGATTACGGTTGAGGGAGTGCTTTTGATTGGTACGATATAAAAAATGAAACCGCCTCTGATTTCAGAAGCGGTTTTGCTTTATTTCTCATACTCTTCGAAAATCAAAGTCAGACGTTGTTGACTTGATTTGATGAACTTCAGTTCTATCTGCATCTGCGTCGCCTAGTCTGATTCTGATTTTCATTGAGTATCAAACTCTGCCTTGCTTTTTACATCGCCGTATTCTTCAGCGACTTCTTTGCTGAGGATGTCAGCGTAGCTGGCAAGTTGGATGTCTTGTCCGTATTTTTTACGGAGGGCAGTTGTGACCAAGCGGTAGGCTAGGTTGGCATTGCGGGACAGGATTGGTCCGTGGAAGTAGCTGCCGAAGGTGTTTTTGTAGTGCAGGCCTTCGCCACCGTCTTCCTTGTTATTACCATTACCATAGACAACCTTGCCCAGCGGTTTTTGGTTGTCAGCTAGGAAGGTGCGGCCTTGGTGGTTTTCAAAACCGTAGTAGGTTTCCTTGAATTCATCATTGTGAATCTTGATGTCACCGATGTAGCGGTTGTTGGTCTGGTTGAGGGTGTAGTGTCCCATGATACCTAGACCGTCAATCTTGCGGCCGCCAGCTTCGATGTAGTATTGACCGAGCAATTGGAAACCACCGCAGATAGCCAGCATGACACCGTCATTTTCGATGAAGTCTGCCAAGCTGTCTTTTTTAGTTGGTAAATCTTTTGCAAGAATAGATTGTTCATAGTCCTGACCACCACCGAAAAAGGCGATGTCGTAGAAATCCTTGTCAAATTCATCTGTCAGTGAAACGATGTCCACCTGAACACGAGCACCGAGCTTTTCAGCTACATACTTGAGCATGAGGATATTGCCGTTGTCACCGTAGGTATTCATCAAATCACCGTAGAGGTGAGCGATGTGGAGATCATAAGCGTAGTCTTTTTCAGGACTTTTTAATGATGTATAGACCATTATTTCATCTCCTTTCCAACAGCTTGGCGTTGAGCCAGCAAGTCACGGAATTCCAGCATAGCCGTATAGGTTGCGAGGATATAGGCATGCTGACTGCTGGACTGCTCAATCAAGGTCATGATGTCTTCTAGTTTTGGTGTTTCAGTAATCTGGTCCTCTGGATAGCCAGTCACACGGAGGCGACGGGCAATTTCAGACGAACGCACACCGCCTGCAAAGACTTGTGGAATGTCCATTTGGGTGATTTGTTCAAAGTCGGCGTCCCAAATCCAGCTGGTATCAATTCCGTCAGCGTAGTTGGCATTGAGAAGGACGGACAGGCTAAAATCGTAAGGAGCCAGTTTCATCATTTCAATGGCCTGGGTTGCACCGACAGGGTTTTTAATCAAGACCAGAGTACAATCTTTATTGCCCAATTTAAAGGTTTCTTGGCGACCGAAAACTGCCTTAGACTTATCAAAACCAGCCTTGATTTTCTCAGGAGATACGCCGAAAAATTCTGCTACGCTGACAGCTGCTAGGGCATTGTAGATATTGTAAAGCCCACCGATGTTGATTTTGTAATCCTGACCGTCAATGGCAAAGGTAGAAGAAGTATTGGTGATTTCCTTCAACTCTGTCAACTTGTAGTCCAGCTCAGGTCGGCTAAAGCCACAGTTGTTACAGATGTAACTGCCCAAGTTAGCGTAGGTATTGAGCTTGTACTGGATAATCTGGTGGCAATGCGGGCAGAGAACGCCTTCGGTATTGTAATGGGCCAGACGTGGCTCATGCTCTTCCGTCGCAAAACCGTAGTATTTTACTGGATTGATAACGGTGGTCGAGTTGAAAAGAGGGCTGTCACCGTTGGCGAGAATGGTCGCCTGAGGTGCCTTGGCAGCCCCGTCCAAAATCATCTGGTAGGTGGTATAAATCTCGCCGTAACGATCCATCTGGTCGCGGAAGATATTGGTGAAGACAATCAAGCTAGGCTTGATAAAGTCGGTGACACGGGCCAGGCTGGCCTCGTCAATCTCCAAGACGGCAATCTTCTTGCCATTTTTATTTTTCTTGGCAGATAAAAAGGTGGCTGTAATCCCTGTAATCATATTAGCGCCGCTGGTATTGGTCGTAATTTCTCCAAAGGCTTCTTGGAGGATACCAACTGTCAGGGCGGTGGTCAGGGTCTTACCGTTAGTACCTGTCACAACAACGACTTCATAATCCTTAGCCAAACTATCTAAAATATGTTTATCGAATTTGAGGGCAATTTTTCCAGGCAGGGTAGTACCACGTCCTAGTTTTTTCAAAATGAACTGGGAACTTTTTCCTGCTAGAATACCCAAAGCTGTATTTATTTTCATGGGACTATTTTATCATAAAGGTCACTGATTTTCTAGAATGGAGTGTGTTGGAATGTGATATATTCCTGCAGTAAATCTGTAATATTTTTAACAGGAAGGTCACTATTTTCTAAAGAAAAGGGGAAAAAATATGGTATAATGAGTACATTACTATGTATGAGTTAGAAAGTATGAGAATGATATGTTAAACCTAAACCAGTTACTGGATACAGGGTATTGGTCGAGTTTGATAGCCAGTCCTTGGACCGCACTGTTGCACCTAATTGATATTAGTATAGTTGTTTATTTGATTTATAATTTTAGTAAGGCTATTGCAGGTACTAAAATTATGACATTGATTCGAGGGGTTTTTCTCTTCATTATTGTCCAGATTATAGCTAGTTTATTCGGTCTGCAGACGATTGCTTGGCTGATTAATCAAGTAATCACGTATGGAGTTATTGCAGCAGTAGTTATTTTTGCACCAGAGTTGCGTGCCATGCTTGAAAAACTCGGTAGGACAACTCAGATTTTTGGGGCAAATACTGTGAGTGCAGAAGAAAAGCTGATTGTTGCTTTTCTCAAATCTGTTGCTTATATGTCTCCGCGTAAAATTGGTGCACTTGTGGCAGTAGAACAAGCCCAAACATTACAAGAATATAGAGCAACGGGGATTCCTCTCAATGCGGATATATCTCAGGAATTATTAATAAATATTTTCATCCCGAATACACCGTTACACGATGGGGCCGTAATTGTCAAGGAAGACAAAGTAGCGGTTGCTTGTGCTTATTTGCCCCTGTCAGAGAGCGCAGGAATTTCAAAGGAATTTGGAACACGACACCGTGCAGCCATTGGCTTATCGGAGGTATCTGATGCGTTTGTGTTTATTGTTTCTGAAGAAACTGGCAGTATCTCTATTGCACGAAACGGGATATTCAAACATGACTTGACTTTGGATGAGTTTGAAGCAGAGTTGCGAGCGACTTTTATTTCTGAAAATGTAGAGAAAAAGTCCATCTGGAAGCGATTAGGAGGTGGCAAACATGAACGATAAGTTTAAAGCTGTAGGTCACTTAGCCCTATCTATTTTCCTAGCATTGTTGCTCTTTTTCTATGCAACAACCACCAACTATAAAAATTCAGAATCAGCTGCACAGAACACGGAGTCAGAAACCTATGTTCACACACTTAACAATGTACCGATTGAGATTGAATATGATACAAATAAGTATTTTATTTCCGGATTTTCTTCGACGGTGGCAGTTGAATTAAGGGGCTCTAATCGTGTTCTTCTACAGAGAGAATCAGACGAGTCAACTCGGACTTTTCAAGTGACTGCGGATTTGAGAGAGTTGAGTGATGGGACACAAACTGTCAAGCTACAATTGACCAATTTGCCGGCAGGAGTGAGTGCGACACTAGCACCAGATGCGATTACCGTCAAGATTGGTAAAAAAGTTAGCAAGGCATTCCCAGTAGCAGGTCGAGTCTATAGTAATCAATTGGCAGAAGGTTACAGTCTGTCTAAGGTCTCAGTCAACGTAGATACCGTTAAAGTGACAACGGATGAAGAAACAATGGCTAAGATTGATCGGGTCGAAGCTGTTGCGATGGATGTGAGCAATCTGTCTGAGAACTATAGTGGCACAGCTAAATTACAGGCTGTAGACAGCGACGGCAATGTCTTGCCAGTTGTACTGTCTCAGACGGAAGCAAATATGCAAATTATACTTACAAAAACAAAATAAGAGGTTATGAAAATGGGTAAATATTTTGGGACAGATGGTGTCCGTGGAGAAGCAAACGTAGAATTAACGCCAGAATTAGCATTCAAATTGGGTCGTTTTGGTGGTTATGTCCTTAGCCAGCATGAGACGGATATTCCTCGTGTCTTTGTGGCGCGTGACACACGTATCTCAGGTCAAATGTTAGAGGCTGCCTTGATTGCAGGACTTCTATCAGTAGGGATTCATGTGTATAAATTGGGAGTTTTGGCGACACCGGGTGTTGCTCACCTAGTCAAAACTGAAAAAGCAAGTGCAGGTGTCATGATTTCTGCAAGTCATAACCCAGCGCAAGATAACGGTATCAAATTCTTTGCTGGTGATGGTTTCAAATTGGATGATGCATTGGAAGCGGAAATTGAGGCTCTTCTTGACGCTGAGGAAGACACATTGCCACGCCCATCTGCTCAAGGTTTAGGAGATGTGGTAGAATATCCAGAAGGTCTACGTAAATACCAGCAATTCTTGGTGTCAACTGGTACAGATTTGGACGGTATGAAAGTTGCACTTGATACAGCTAATGGTGCTGCAGCAACATCTGCACGTCAAATTTTTGTAGATTTGGGAGCAGATTTGACAGTAATGGCTGAAAAGCCAGACGGCTTGAATATCAATGAGGGCGTTGGTTCAACTCATCCTGAAAAATTGCAAGAACTGGTCAAAGGAACAGGTAGTCAAATTGGACTTGCCTTTGATGGTGACAGCGACCGCTTGATTGCTGTCGATGAAAATGGTGACTTGGTAGACGGTGACCGTATCATGTACATCGTTGGTAAATACCTTGCTGATCGAGGTCTATTGGCCAAAAATACAATTGTGACCACAGTTATGTCCAACCTTGGTTTCCATAAGGCTTTGGATCGTGAAGGTATTGAAAAAGCTGTGACCGCAGTTGGTGACCGTTATGTGGTTGAAGAAATGCGCAAGGAAGGCTACAATGTCGGTGGTGAGCAGTCAGGACATGTGATTCTGATGGATTATAACACCACAGGCGACGGCCAGTTGACCGCTGTGCAATTGACCAAAATCATGAAAGAAACTGGTAAGAAGTTGTCTGAATTGGCAGCAGAAGTGACCATTTACCCACAAAAATTGGTCAATATCCGTGTGGAAAACAGCATGAAGGATAAGGCAATGGAAGTTCCTGCTATTGCAGCTATCATTGAAAAAATGGAAGCAGAAATGGCTGGCAACGGTCGTATCTTGGTTCGCCCAAGTGGCACTGAGCCCCTCTTGCGTGTTATGGCAGAAGCACCAACGGATGCTGAAGTCGATTACTACGTGGACACCATTGCCGATGTGGTCCGTGCGGAAATTGGGAGTTAGACAGAAATCAGTAACTCGTAGAGTTTGATTTCGTTGTCTAACCCCCGCAAGGTTGAGTAGGAATTTCACAGCTGATAGGCGAAGAAATTCCACTCAACTACTGCGAAAATAAAAGTAAAAACTGGGGTTTGTTACTCCAGTTCTTTGATGTTATGAGGAAATTATGAGTATTTTAGAAGTAAAGAATTTAAGTCATGGGTTTGGTGACCGCGCGATTTTTGAAAATGTCTCCTTCCGTCTCTTGAAAGGGGAGCATATTGGTCTTGTCGGTGCCAATGGTGAAGGGAAATCGACCTTCATGTCTATCGTGACAGGTCAGCTGCAGCCAGACGAAGGCAAGGTTGAATGGTCACGTTATGTAACAGCAGGTTATTTAGACCAGCATGCTAAACTAGAAAAAGGTCAATCAGTCCGTGATGTCTTGCGGACAGCCTTCGACGAACTCTTCAAGACAGAGGCTCGTATCAATGATATTTACATGTCTATGGCAGAAGAGGGTGCCGATATGGATGCACTCATGGAAGAGGTTGGCGAACTGCAGGATCGTTTGGAAAGCCGTGATTTCTATACGCTTGATGCCAAGATTGACGAAGTAGCGCGTGCGCTTGGTGTCATGGACTATGGTATGGACAAGGATGTGACGGAGTTATCGGGTGGACAACGGACTAAGGTTCTTTTGGCAAAATTGCTCTTGGAAAAACCTGACATCTTGCTTCTGGATGAGCCGACCAACTACTTGGATGCAGAGCATATTGACTGGCTTAAACGTTACTTGCAGAATTATGAAAATGCCTTTGTCTTGATTTCGCACGATATTCCTTTCTTGAATGATGTGATTAACATTGTCTACCATGTGGAAAATCAGCTTTTGACTCGCTACACGGGCGATTACTATCAATTCCAAGAAGTCCATGCTATGAAGCGGGCTCAGTTGGAGGCGGCCTACGAACGCCAGCAGAAGGAAATCGCAGATTTGCAAGACTTCGTTAACCGTAACAAGGCCCGAGTTGCGACTCGAAACATGGCCATGTCTCGTCAGAAGAAATTGGACAAGATGGAGATTATTGAGCTTCAAGCAGAGAAACCAAAGCCGTCATTTGATTTCAAAATGGCTCGAACTCCAAGTCGCTTTATTTTCCAAACGACTGATTTGGAAATTGGTTATGACCGTGTATTGACACGTAAACCGCTCAATTTGACCTTTGAACGCAACCAGAAGATTGCCATTGTCGGTGCCAACGGTATCGGTAAATCTACTCTTCTTAAAAGTTTGCTGGGGATTATTCCACCGCTAGGCGGTTCTGTGGAGCGCGGGGAGTATCTGGAACTAGGCTATTTCGAGCAAGAAGTAGCTGGCGGCAATCGTCAGACCCCGCTGGAAGCCGTTTGGGATGCCTTTCCAGCCCTTAACCAGGCGGAAGTACGGGCAGCCTTGGCTCGTTGTGGTCTGACTTCCAAGCATATCGAAAGCCAGATCCAAGTTCTTTCAGGTGGTGAGCAGGCCAAAGTTCGCTTCTGTTTGCTTATGAACCGTGAAAACAATGTCCTGGTTCTCGACGAGCCGACCAACCACTTGGATGTGGATGCCAAGGATGAACTCAAACATGCCCTTCAAGCCTATAAGGGCTCAATTCTCATGGTCTGCCACGAGCCTGATTTCTATGAAGGCTGGGTGGACGATGTATGGGATTTTAATGAATTGACTTAAGGAACAAGCTATCGAAAGGTAGCTTTTTCTTTGTGCTTATACTATAATAGAATGAGCATAGTAAAGGAGGTAAAAATATGAAAAGAATAGAACGAGGTCAGATTTGCTAGGCCTCTCCAGAGGAGATAAGAATGACAGATTATGTAAACTACAATCAAGAACGTTGGAATCGAGTTTCAGCTAGACAGGGAAATGCCTACACGGTTCCGCTCAGTCATGAGGAATTTCTTGTTGCCAAAGACAAGCCCTTATCTGTTTCCCTGACGGTTGGAAAGACGGTGCCGCTTGACTGGTTTGAAAAGGCCCAAGGCAAGAAATTGTTGGGGATGGCCTGTGGTGGTGGTCAACAGGGACCGATGTTTGCGGCTCACGGTTACCAAACGACCATTATGGACTTCTCCAAGGAACAGTTGGACAAGGATAGGCTAGTTGCTGAGCGAGAAAATCTGGATTTGCAAACGGTGCAGGCAGATATGACACAGCCTTTTCCTTTTGAAGACGAGAGTTTTGACATCATTTTTTGCCCTGTTTCAAATGTTTATATCGAAGATTTGACCAATATGTGGCGGGAATCCTATCGGGTCTTGAAAAAAGGTGGCTTGCTCATGGTTGGTTACATGAACCCTTGGATTTATGTCTTTGATGCTGATGATGTTTGGGAGCATCCAGACAGAGCATTGGTTCCAATGTACAGCCTACCTTTCAATGCACGACAATTAGAAGAAACAGGACAAATTACAATTGACCCAGAATATGGCTATGAATTTAGCCACACCTTAGAAGAGCAGATTGCTGGGCAATTACGAGCTGGTTTTGCCATGATTGATTTTTATGAATCCAAAGATAGTCGCAATCGCTTGACTCAATTTGCCTCAGATTATATAGCGAATTTATCGATAAAGTGGTAGGCAAATCTTCTGACAGAAAGTATTTTAACAGGGCTAGTTAGATAAGTACTAGTCCTATTTTTGGGCTATTGTCAATGGATGAGAAGAGCTTAAATAGTTGAATAAAAAACTTGGAAACGCTTGCATTTTGTAATTAGGATTGATATAATGAAAGAAAAAACAGGAGGTTTTCAAATGAAAACGAAATTACTGCTTGGCGTAGCCCTTCTTAGTGTCGGTCTATCGGTGGCTCCTCCTACAATAGTAGAGGTTGAAGCACAGACGTCTCACGTTTCAGATCCAGCTCTACGCAATAGTTATCCATATAATTTATCTCATTATTTGG
This sequence comes from Streptococcus sp. 2018110, assembly GCF_019754115.1. Taxonomy (NCBI): domain Bacteria; kingdom Bacillati; phylum Bacillota; class Bacilli; order Lactobacillales; family Streptococcaceae; genus Streptococcus; species Streptococcus sp. 2018110. The sequence continues at coordinate 64,688 of NZ_JAIJZO010000010.1, forward strand.
AAGTAAATGTTGGTTCCGGTCAAACCAAAAAAGGTTCAGCCATTCTGATAGCTCCGAATACTTTATTAACCGCAGCTCACGTAGTGGCTGATGATGGGACTGGACGTGTGACCAGCCAAACTTGGTCTGGAAATGCTGTTTGGGGTGATGCTTCACCATACTATGAACTGTCAGAAATTAAGAGAACCAATACCTTCAATCCCTTCATTCCGATGCCAGGATATGGTGGAACATGGGATGCTAGTCGTGATGTAGCCCTTGTGAAAATCACCACCCCTAGCAGAAAAACACAGACAGCCAATACGGCAAATGCTCGGCTAGGAATTTACCGTAACACCTATGACCTAGTTGGCCGCCAATTTCTAATGGTCAGCAACAGCATTAATCTCTACGGACGTTGGGAATACGAATATGGAACCATTACGGAAGTCCGTTATGACGGTTTGCTTCAAACCAATATCACAGGTGTTAAGGGACAATCCGGCTCTCCTGTTGTTGTAGACGGTCGCATTATCGGTGTCGTATCCAATATTGATTCTAATTCAAAAATTGTTATTACTCCGTTGACTATGGAGATGAAAACACAATTATTTGATAAGAATGGTATCAAAAATATTGATATTTACTAGTGATATTCTTGAGTCATCAAAGTCCTGCTTTACTGATAAGGCAGGGCTTTTAATTGCAATCCTAACACATTTTTCGCACATAAAAAATGATAGGTCAATGTTACCTAGCTATCATTTGAAATAAAAGTAAGTAGTGGAGTTATCTGTTTAGGTAAAAAAACGATTGCGTAAATCGTTGAGGTCTGGGCAGTAAGTAGATAAAGCTTATAAAGTATTTTGTTTTGATTACAGATGTATATTTATTCGTAAAATATGGGCGCCACACATAGATTGCATCATGCAGAAAATAGATTTTAGAAGCGAAGGCTATTGACCTGACTGGATTTTTCTGCTATGATTGAAAAATGTTTGTTTGGAGGTAAATGAGTGAATAAAATAATATCTGTATGGAAAAAAATGAATTTAATCCGAAAAATCGGAATTGGTGTTGTTTTGGGAGTGTTACTAGGCTTAATTGCTCCAAAAATAACGGTCATTGCTCTCTTTGGTAGTCTATTTGTAGGAGCATTGAAAGCTATAGCCCCTCTTTTGGTTCTGACACTAGTTGCACATGCTCTATCACAAGCTCCTGCTGGTCAAAAATCGAATATGAGGACAGTTATCTGCTTGTATCTATTTGGCACTTTTGCTGCGGCCTTCATTGCTGTAGGAGCAAGCTATTTATTCCCTATTAAATTGGTTCTTTCTACTACAACGACTACGGACATTACTCCTCCACAAGGGATTGCTGAAGTATTTCAAGACCTCTTGTTGAAGGTCGTTGACAATCCAATCAATGCACTTGCAACGGCTAATTATATTGGTGTTTTGACATGGGCGGCAGTGTTTGGCTTGGCCTTTCGTCATGCAAGCAAGACAACCAAAGATTTATTGCAATCTGCTGCGGAAGTAACTTCTAAAGTTGTAGGCTGGATTATTGGTCTGGCACCATTTGGTATCATGGGCTTGGTTTTCGATACCATTGCAAATAATGGTCTGACAGCTTTAAAAGACTATGGTTTACTGCTCTTACTCTTGGTTGGAAGCATGTTTTTTGTCGCGCTTGTTGTCAATCCCTTGATTGCTTTTCTTGTAATGAAGAAAAATCCTTACCCGCTGGTGTTTGAATGTCTTCGGGTTAGTGGGGTTACGGCATTTTTTACAAGAAGTTCAGCAGCTAATATTCCTGTCAATATGCAGCTCTGCAAACGTTTAGGAGTGGATCCAGATACATATTCAGTATCCATTCCGCTCGGTGCCACAATTAATATGGCTGGCGCGGCTATTACGATTAATATTTTAACAATGGCAGCTGTTCATACACTTGGCATCAGTGTTGATTTCAGCTCAGCTCTTCTTTTATCCGTTGTTGCATCACTATCAGCAGCAGGAGCATCTGGGGTAGCAGGTGGCTCGCTTCTCCTCATCCCAGTAGCATGTAGTCTTTTTGGCATTCCAAATGAGTTAGCCATACAAGTAGTTGGAGTCGGATTTGTGGTCGGAGTGATTCAGGACTCTTGTGAAACAGCCCTTAACTCATCAACCGATGTTTTGTTTACAGTTGTAGCAGAACGATCTGCTTGGAAAAAATAGAAAGAAGTTGGGAGACCAACTTTTTTTCGTTGTTTCAATTCTGAAATCTCTTTCATTTTGTGATAAAATAGACTTACTTTGATACTGAAAAGGAGAAATTATGACAGTAGATTTTAGAGCAGAGTTTGACAAACGCAAAGACGAGTTTCTAGCGGACCTCTTTGACCTCCTCCGCATCAATTCTGAGCGTGACGACAGCCAGGCAGATGCCCAGCATCCATTTGGGCCTGGACCAGTGCGTGCCTTGGACAAGTTCCTCGAAATTGCTCAGCGTGACGGCTATCCGACCAAGAACGTTGACAACTATGCAGGTCACTTTGAGTTTGGCGAGGGCGACGAAGTCCTCGGTATCTTCGGTCACTTGGACGTTGTGCCAGCAGGAAGCGGCTGGAACACCGACCCGTACGAGCCGCAAATCATCGACGGTAAGCTCTTTGCCCGCGGATCCTCTGACGACAAAGGACCGACCATGGCTTGTTACTACGGCTTGAAAATTATCAAGGAGTTGGGTCTTCCGACCACTAAAAAAGTCCGTTTCATCGTTGGTACCGATGAAGAGTCAGGCTGGGCGGACATGGATTACTACTTCGAGCACGTCGGCCTTCCCCTGCCAGATTTCGGATTTTCTCCAGATGCTGAGTTCCCGATTATCAATGGCGAAAAGGGCAATATCACAGCTTATCTTCATTTTGCGGGGGAAAATAGCGGAGCTGCTAAACTGCATTCCTTCGCAGGCGGTTTGCGTGAGAACATGGTGCCTGAGTCTGCGACAGCTATTATCTCTGGCGACCTGGCAGACCTAGACAGCAAGTTGGTAGATTTCACAGCAGCCTATGGCCTAAAAGCTGACGCGGAAAACCTTGAAAACGGTCAAGTTCAAGTCACCGTCATCGGAAAATCAGCCCACGGTTCAACCCCAGAAGAAGGTGTCAATGGAGCAACCTACTTGGCTAAATTCCTCAGCCAATTCGCCTTTGACGGAGCAGCCAAATCCTATCTTGACTTGGCAGGACAAGTCCTCCTAGAAGATCATGACGCTAAAAAACTCGGTGTAGCCATTTACGATGAGCAGATGGGAGCTCTTTCTATGAACGCAGGTGTCTTCAAGTTTGATGAAACCTCATCTGACAACACCATTGCCCTCAACTTCCGTTATCCAAAAAATACTAACCCTGAAGCTATCAAGGCTGGTTTGGAAAAACTTGGCGTAGAAGCTGTTAGCCTGTCTGAGCATGGTCACACTCCACATTATTGCCCAATCGATGACCCAATGGTTGCGACCCTCTTATCTGTTTATGAAAAACACACAGGTTTGAAAGGTCACGAACAAGTAATCGGTGGCGGAACATTCGGACGCTTGCTCAAACGTGGTGTTGCCTACGGAGCTATGTTCCCAGACGATGTCAATACCATGCATCAAGCCAACGAATTTATCGAAGTGAAGCAACTCTACCGCGCAGCTGCCATTTACGCAGAAGCTATTTATGAATTGATCAAATAATACGAACCCATATTTACAGTACAGCACTTTTATCTAAGGCTAGTTTTTCAGCTACTCATTGTTCGTTTTTTTCAAAATACAGTCGGTATTCCTTCAAAAAACTACCTTGATTAGCGAAAAACTATCTCTTATATCAAAGTACTTTACTTGTGAATACGGGTTCATATCAAGACGGGTTCGCCCGTCTTTTTTAGGAGGGAAAATGGAACTGAAAGAACTCACACTTGCAGATATGGAAATGGTCAAAGAGTTGTTCTTATCTGTATTTAGTCAGGAGCCATGGAATGATGATTGGTCTGACGAGGAACAACTGGACCGCTATCTAGGCGATTTGCTGTCACATCCAAGAGCACTCTGTTTTGGATTGCTTGACCAAGGTAAGCTCATTGCCCTTTCTCTAGGGCATATTCGTTACTGGTATGAGGGAACCGAATACCGTATTGAAGAGCTCTGTATTGCTCGCAACTACCAAGGACGAGGAATTGGTAAGGACTTTCTAAAAAGAATTGAGGAGCAGCTGGTCGAGAGAAAGATTGTTCATATTCTCCTGCAAACCGAACGCACTCTTCCAGCCTTTTTCTTTTATAAAAAATGCGGTTTTCGTGCCCTGGAAGAAGATGTGACCATGTTCAAGAAAGTAGGACATCATGGAACTTGCTGATATTCGTCAGGCGATTATGGAGGATTTAACCAATCAAGCTTTTACGAAAAAAGGAATAAAGCCGCTTTTCCAAGCACCGTCTACTGCAAAAATCCTCATTATTGGACAGGCGCCGGGATTAAAAACACAAGAAAAAGGTCGCCTCTTTGATGATGCTAGTGGAGAGAATCTGCGGAAATGGTTGGGAGTAGATAGGGAAATCTTCTATGAATCTGGCTATTTTGCTATTCTTCCTATGGATTTCTATTATCCAGGAAAAGGGAAGTCTGGGGATTTACCGCCTCGCAAGGATTTTGCACCCAAATGGCACCCACTCATTATGAAGCAACTACCCCAGATTGAGCTGACCTTGTTGATTGGTAAGTATGCCCAGGACTATTATTTAGGAGAATCCCATAGGACTGTGACCGAGAGAGTGGAGAATGCAGCTGATTACCTACCTACCTATTTTCCCCTACCTCATCCATCGCCAAGGAACAATATCTGGCAAGCTAAACATCCTTGGTTTGTTGAACAGACTCTACCGTTACTGAAAAACAACATAAATATATTGTTGGGAAAATGATAATATGATATAATTGTATATATATACCTAATAAATTTTTCTTATCTTTGTTCATCGAAGGAGGTGTTCTGATGAGAAAATGGAAAAAAATTATCATCGGCTGTTTCGCTATTCTAACGGTTTGCTTGCTATTTGCACCCACACTAGCTAGAGCAAATCAGATTCCAGACCGACCCACAGGTACAACGGTAGTGGATGAGACGCAGTTACTCTCGAGTGAGACCATTGCAGAAATTGATCAACTCAATCGAAATTGGGCAAGCACCGAGCAAGCTTTACAGGTTGGTGTTTATGTAACAGAAAGTCTGTCCAGTGATATTGAAAGTTTGGCTAATGAAACCTTTCGTCACTGGCAGGTCGGTTTTGCAGGAACGGACAATGGAGTTCTTTTAGTGGTTGCCATAGCTGACAGAGCATTTCGGATAGAAACCTCAGACAATGCTGCCACAGTCATCACGGATGTAGAAGCCAAGGATATTCTAGAGAATGCAAGAGAATTCTTTCGACAGGAAGACTACAGTAGAGGAATTTCCTATATCGTCAACTCCATTGGGGATAGATTTTATGGTACAAGCATCGGTAAAAATCAGTTAGCTGCTATAGAAGAAGGTACAAGTGAGGAGGGTGACGGCTTTTGGCTGTTTCTCGTAGTTATTCTGATCGCTATCCTATTTGGTATCATTGACAAATCTAGTCGTGGTGGAGGCGGACCAGGTAATCTACTCTGGATGTTGGTTGATGATCATCATCACTCGTCTAATTCCTCATCGTCTAGTTTTGGCGGAGGTAGTTGGTCAGGTGGTGGAGGCGGCGGTGGCGGAGCCTCTTCAGGATGGTAAGGCTCGTATAGGGCTTCTGATAGTTGTTTGCTTTTTTACGAATATTTAATTGTAGTTAGAAAGGAAATCTTATGAAAAAGAAATGGTTGGTCATCCTCATACCAGTCCTAGCTCTGCTGTTTTTAGGAATGGGAGCAGTTGGGCAATACAATGGCTTAGTTGACAGTTATGCCGAGGTTGAAAATGAGCAAGCCAATGTAGACACGCAGTTGCAACGTCGCTATGACTTGATACCCAATGTAGTCGCAGCTGTCAAAGGCGCCATGGAACACGAGGAAGAAATATTTACTGCTATTGCAGAAGCGCGTGCTAAAATCGGTTCCAATCAACAGGGAACGAGTGACTATAATCAAGCTCAAAGTCAGCTAGATTCTGCAGTATCTAGATTGTTGGTAGTGGCTGAGAATTATCCTCAATTGACAGCCAATCAACAGGTATCTGACCTGATTACAGAGCTTGAAGGTACGGAAAATCGGATACTGGTAGCCCGTAAAGACTATAATGCGGTGGCAACTACCTACAATAAAAAAATCAAGCGGTTCCCGACCTCCATCTATGCAGGTCTATTCGGATATGAAAAAGTAGAGCTCTTCCAGGCAACAAATGATGCGGCGACGACTGTACCAAGTGTTGATTTGAGTGATAAGGAATAAAGGAGATAAATATGGACTTTGGATTTGATATATTGGCAATTATGATACCAATTATTGTTGTTGTACTATTTGTTTTATTGTTTGTATGTGGTTATGTGTCGGCCAAGCCTAACGAAGCAATTGTCATTACCGGCTTGGGCAAACCTCGGACCTTAATTGGTCGTTCTGGTTTTATGATTCCTTTTATCGAAAAACGCTCCTATATCTCTATTGAGCAGTTTTCAACAGATGTGCAGACCACAGATTTTGTACCGACTCTTGATTTTATCAACGTAAAAGCTGATGCGGTCGTAAAAGTAAAGGTTGGGGTATCCGATGAATTGCTCAATGCGGCAGCTCAAAACTTCCTTAACTGGAAAACTGCAGATATTTCTGCCTCTATTCAAGATGTCTTGGAAGGAAATCTGCGTGAAATCATTGGCCAGATGGAACTGCGTGACATGGTCAATAACCGCCAGGCTTTTGCAGAAAAAGTCCAATCCAACGCGGCTCCTGACTTAGCTAAAATGGGGCTGGAAATCATTGCCTTTACGGTTCAGTCTTTCACAGATGACAACGATGTCATTAAAAACCTAGGTATTGACAATATTGTGACCATCCAGAAGGATGCTGCAAATGCTCGTGCCAAAGCAGAGCGGGAACAAGCAGAAGTCCGTGCTCGTGAGGATAAGGCGGCTAATGATGCGCGTGTTGCTGCAGACTTAGAAATCGCCAAGAAACAGAATGAACTAGCTATTGAGCAAGCTAATCTAAAACGTCAGTCAGATGTCCAACTGGCACAGGCAAACGCAGCCTATGGCATTGAGGAGCAAGCTCAACGGAAAGAAATCGAGCGTGCAACTGCTGAAGCCAATATTGTCAAGCAACAAAAAGAAGCAGAAGTAAAAGCAGAGGAAGTTAAGGTCCGTGAACAAGAGCTCTCAGCTACTATCCGCAAACAGGCAGAGGCAGAAAAATATGCTCGCCAACAAGCTGCAGAAGCAGATTTGATTGAACGTCAACGCAAGGCAGAAGCAGAACTCTACGAAACGCAGCGTGAAGCGGAAGCTCAAAAAGCGCGTGCAGAAGCTGCTAAGTATGCTGCGGAGCAAGAAGCGGCAGGTATTGAGGCCAAAGGACGTGCCGAAGCAGAAGCCATCCGTTTGAAACTCGAAGCAGAGGCAGAAGGTCTTAGCAAGAAAGCGGATGCCATGGCTAAGTTCAACGATGCAGCCGTGACTGAAATGGTGGTCAATGTCCTTCCAGAAATCGCCAAGAATATTGCAGCACCACTTGGAAATGTTGATAAGATTACCATGTACGGCGAAGGGAATGCCTCAAAAATGGTGGGAGACCTGATGACGACCATGGACAAGACAACAGAAGGTCTAGGCCTCAATGTCCGTGATTTAATCAGCGCAACCCTAACTGGTCGTGCCATGTCAACAGGTTTACTGACTGCCCAAGAAACAAAAGAAGCGGAAGAGGACAAAGAAAAATAATAAGCAGTTGGAAGAGATGGGTGACTGAGTAGGTTTACACCACCATTTCCATCGCATGATTGTCTTTAAAAATGAAAATGTTTAGAAACAGTAAAAAAAGTAAGTTGTTTATACAAAAAATAAATGAACTATTATCTGATTCAGAATTAAAGTTGAGCAAAGCATTGAAATTCCAGTTGTTGGAAGCGATGGAGTTGTGTGAAAAAGGTAGTAAGATTAGCTATCTTTCCTATAAAATTTATCCATGGGTATTGGAAGAACTAGCTTTGAATAGGATTCAATCGGATAAATTAAAGATGTTTAAGCGCTATTTAGAGCAAGAAAGGTGGAAATATTATTTTGGTTCTGCTTTGGGAATGGCGTTTACTTCGATTAGATAGTGGTTCTGAGGATTTGTAAGTACATTGATTGTGCTGTGCAACTTCGATAGAATATGAGAAGAGGCTGGGCAAAAACTAGCCGCTCACATATAAAAAAACGAGCAATTCCAATTAGGAGTTGCTCGTTTTCCATTTCATGCTTTATAATTATAATAACGACAAAACAACTAGAAAGGCATGAAAAT
>NZ_JAIJZO010000011.1:0-72092 GCF_019754115.1 Streptococcus sp. 2018110
GATAATTTCTACGCCTTTATAACTACACAAACGTCGGAATATTTCTCCCAAACTACTTCGATATTGATTATAGATGATTTTTCGTCTATACTTAGAGGTGAAGACAATGTGGTATTTACACAGCCACTTTGTATGTGATAAACTATGTGCCTTTTGTGCCATACTTTTCTCCTCTCGCTTTACAATAGGCTTGAACACCTTTATTGTATCGCGTTTGGAGTTTTTTTGGTACAACCTTCGTCGCACACCCGCATAGCGGGTGGTTTATTTGTCACGCACCTTACGGAGCGTGACGGACTAAAAGTCACATAATGAATCAGGCTAGCTCCAACAGTCTGAGAATAGACTGTTGGAGCTGGGAGATAGGACGAACCTTGTTCGTTTCGATATGAGCAGATAGAACTCTGTCACTTTATTATTGTCAAGTGACAGGCTGGAAACCTCCACTGGAGCTTTCCACTCATCAAATCAAGTCAACAACGGCTGAGTTTGATTTTCGAAGAGTATTATTTCATGATTACAAACTTCATCATCGGATAGTTAACAGCCACTTGAACGAAAATATTGACCCAGTTGGCTGCTGTCTGTGCCCAACCCAAACTCAAACCCCATGATGTAAAAAGCTGAGTAGTATAAGGTGGTAGCACAATGGACAAAATTCCTGCAACTAGAACAGTTAAGATATACCAATGGAGGGTCTTGGAAATATCATTTTCTGCACCAAATACCAACTTCCTTTGGACGATATAGTTGACAATCTGTGCCGCTACATAGGCCAAGAGGAAGGAGAGAAAGCCGTTCAAACCGCCATTTTCTACAGAATAGTGAAAGATAAACCAGTCAAATGGCTGACTTGACAAGGCTGTAAAGAGGAAATTTGTTGACAACCACAGAACACAGAAATTTGTGATGGTCGCTATGTTTGATAACACATTAAACTTGATAAATTCCCACAAGTCTGGGTGTTTGGCAATCCATTCTTTCATACTGTCTCCTATGCAAGACAAGGGGGACCCCCCTTGCTATGCTGCGTTTTTTTCTTCTTTTTTCTTACCTGTCAACTTGACAAGACCGAAACCTGTCAATCCGATGAGGGCAATATTGCTTGCTACTAAAGCTACAATCCACCATTTCGTTTTTGGTTTGTAGATGTCAAAGGCTGCAGAATGAGTAACGGTGTACAAGATATTTTTGCTTGCTTGACGAAGTGCTGCAACACCTTCTTCTGTACCTGTTGATGCTGCTGTAGGGAGGCTTCCCATAGGTGTCAACATGAGGTCACCGCCATTGCGGATAGCTTGGTCTGGACTCATGTAATCCTTACCTGCAAAGTCTGTGATCACCATCCCTTTGAAGCCCCACTCGTCACGAAGGACAGTATTCAAGAGGTCGCTATTACCCCCTGCCCAGAGGGTACCAATACGGTTAAAGGATGACATAATAGCAGTTGCTCCGCCTTCTTTGACAGGAATTTCAAAGGCTTTCAGATAGATTTCACGGATAGCTTGTTCATTAGACCATGTTGCAACTCCATCACGGTTATCTTCTTGGTCATTGAGAGCAAAGTGTTTTGTAAAGGTATAGACTCCATTTTCAAGAGCTTTTGCTACCAGTGAGCTTGCCATTTTACCTGAAATCAGTGGATCTTCTGAATAGTACTCGAAGTTACGACCTGAAAATGGTGAGCGGTGGATGTTCACAGCTGGGGCATATAGACCAACGATACCATGTGCCAATGCCTCTTTGGCAAAAGCATCACCCATTTCTTCAGCCAAGTCAGTATTCCAAGTAGAAGCAACAACGACTTCTGAGTTATATTGAACACCTTTGATACCTTGGAAGATACCGTTGATACCAGCAGGGCCGTCCAAGTCAACAACAGCTGGTTTATCGATTGATTTGACTGCTCCTGTTGCATAGCCTCCGTAACCAATCAAGTTGACCATTTCATCAACAGACATTTGAGCAACGAGTTGTTCCCAACGCTCGTCATCATAGTCTGCACCAATCAAATCAACCAAACGAAGTCCGTTATCTTCTGTTGTCACCGTATCAATCGGTGTTTCTGAAGATTCGTCAATACGGAAGTTCGAGCGATCAACCTCAGCAGCAATTTGCTCACTAGCTTCTTTATCTTTTGTACGTTCAGTTGGCAAAGTACTTTCCCAGTCCGCACGGGTGACATACTTGACATCGCCAACAGCGTATTCAAAGGCGTTAGTTACCTCAGCCTTGTCAGATGAACGTTGCTTCAAGACTTCCTTGCTGTCAACTGTGTAGGTTTCTGAATCCAATACATCATGAGCATTATTCATGAGTTTGATTTGGTAGTCACCTTTATCCAAAGTGTAGGCTTTTTCAGTCTTTTCATCGTAAGATGCCATGTCATCACGGTCGAAAGAAATTGTCATTTCTTCACTTTGTCCTGGTTCAAGTACATCTGTCTTGTCAAAGCCAGCCAAGACAACATGGGATTTTTCAATGCCTCCTTCGGTATATGGAGCAGTGTAATAAACTTGTGCAACTTCTTTACCAGCTACATCACCAGTGTTGGTTACCTTGACATTGACCTCAATCTTGTCACCATTCTCTTTCATACTGGTGATTTCTTGATCAAATGTTGTATAACTCAAACCGTAGCCAAATGGATATTGCACTGTTGCATCGTAGGCTGCCTCATCTACTTGACCAGTTGCATTGTCAATAAAGCGAGTTTCATAGTAACGATATCCTAGATAGACGCCTTCTTGGTAGTTAACAAATTTGTAGTTAAAGGTCTGAGGCTCTTTTGCTCCCCATGGAGTATCTTCATAAGTAATATTTGTATAAGAGAAGTCCCCTGTATTCCAGTAGGTTGGGTTGGTTTCCAAGTCATAGGCATAGGTATCGACCAAGCGACCAGACGGGTTGACATCTCCTGCCAAGACATTGGCTACACCGTTCAAACCAGTTGAACCTGGTCCTCCAATCCATAGAGCTGCATCGACACCTGCATCTTCCAAGAAGCCAAGTTCCATAGCATTTGAAGAGTTGACCAATACAACAACTTTGTCAAAGTTTTCAGTCACAGTTTTCAGCATAGCCTTCTCAACATCTTGAAGTTCAAGATAGTGCTTATCCTTGTCACCTTGTTGGTATTCTGCCATATTTTGTGGAAGGTCTGCACCCTCACCACCGTTACGAGAAATGACCACCAAGGCTGTATCGGAGAAGTTCTTCGCGTTTGTTAGCAATTCATCTGTGTATTTGTCTTGAGTTGGCTCATAGATATTGTAATCTCCACCATTAAGAGAGAAGATGTTAGTACCTTCTTTTTCTGGTAGGTTTTCTGTGTAGAAATCAGTCAATTCACTATTGACTTCAAAACCAGCATTTTCAAGACCTTGTTGCAGATTAACGTTTTTAGACTCATCCGCAGCACCTGAACCAGATCCTCCGTAAGTAATGGCTACAGAAGAAATACCAAAGACATTGACCTTAGATGATTTTTCAAGCGGTAGGGTCTGATTTTTGTTTTCAAGCAAGACAGTGCCTTCTTCTTGAATGGTTGTTACCAAAGATTTAGAAACCTCTTCTGCCTCAGCTATTTTTGTCTCATCTGCATAAGACGGCGCAAAATAGGTGTCGATTACATTGACAAACATATTGACAGCATAGTTGGCACCAATGATTATTACACCTAACAATGCCAAAAGTGAAGTAAAGATTTTTGATTTTTTGGGAACAAATGCCTTATTCTTCACACCTTTGTAAATATAGTATGCGAATAAAGCTACGACTGCTAAACTAGCACATATTAAAACAATCTTTGCAATCCCTGCCGCATCCCATGCTTGATAGGAACTAGCATAATCTTCCGCAAATACCGTTACTCCGACATTTCCCATGAGAGTAACTAAACTTGCTAAACCAAGTTTTTTCCAAGCCTTCATAAGACTTCCTCCTAAACGTTTCGGCTTTCATGTAAGCCTTTTCTTTTTCTTGAGTCCACTATATCAATTAACATACTTAATGAAAACCCTTTCTTCATAATCTGTCATTTAACCTTCATAATTTGTAAATTGAGAAAAATAATCCTACTCTTGCTATTTTATCATTTGATTTTTCTAAAATATAGCTAACAATTTCATTTTAATTTTGATATACTGATAGAAAATAAAAGGGGGTACTTTATGAAAATCGCGATTGTAGAAGATCAAAAAATCGAGCAAGAGAGACTGTCCAACTACATCAAAACCTACTGCCAGAAAGCTGGGATTGCAGTGGAAATCAGCTGTTTTAACGACGGTCTCCATATCACTAGTGACTATCAAAAACAATTTGACCTGATTTACCTAGATGTCGAGATGGAAATTATGGACGGGATGACCACCGCTCAAAAAATTCGGTCTGTGGATAAAGATGTTCTCATCGTCTTTGTGACCAATCATTCCCATGTCGCCATTCAGGGTTATTCTGTTGAGGCCATTGACTTTCTTCTCAAACCACTGAGCTCCTTTGTCTTTGAGGAACATTTTAAAAAAATTCTTAGAAAATTACCCGATAGCCAAGAGAAACAAAGTTTGTATATAAAAAGCAAGCAATCCACTGTAAAACTCTATCAAGAAGATATTGTTTACCTAGAAAGTCAAGGACATCAGGTTCACATCTACACAGTTGACGGTGACCTAACGATTACCCATAATAGTCTCAAGAATCTCGAAGCCATGTTAGACAGTAAATTGTTTGTACGAGCCCACTCCGCCTATATCATCAATCTATCCCACGTTCAAAAAGTGGAAGGTAGCCTTGTTTACGTCACAAATACAGCCTTGCCGATTAGCCGCCCAAGAAAAAAAGAATTTATGACAGCTCTAACCAACTTCATCGGAGATAGCCTACTATGATCAATTTCCCTGATATTCCGCGTTTCTATACTGCTCTAACAGAAAGCTTGGCCTGCCTACTGATCTGTTCCTCGCTTGTTTTGTCTGAAAAATGGTCACGCAAACAGGTACGCATCCTCCTGATTTTCCTCATACAAATCTTACTTCAACTATTGGCTGGCAAACTCCCCTTGCTCTTTTGGACTTTGGGAATGAGCATCAATATCGCTTGGATGTTTGTTTCCATTCGATTGCTTGGAGTTATCCACAAGAGGACTAGTCTCTATTTGACAGCAAAAGCCTTTATCATTGCCGAATTAGTAGCCTCCATTACTTGGCATCTCTACTGTTTGACGATTTATCAACAACCTGTGGATAACTTGTGGACACAAGGGGTATTTCTGTTGATAACTTCTCTGCTGTCTTACTGGCTCATCTATCTACAAGATAAAAAAGTTCGCTTAGAAGAATTGGATAAATTCATTGAGCAGCGAGATGTGACGGTAGCCGTCTTTACAACCTTATCTATCTTTGTTCTCAGTAATATTGGCTTCATCCTCTCAGGCACGCGCCAATTTCAAGACTCGACCAGCATTTTCATTCTTCGGACAACCGTCAATCTCTCTGGTCTTCTGCTCCTATTTACCCAAGAATCTCAACAATACGATCGCTATTTACGACAGGAATTGACTTCTATCAATAATATGTTCCAACTTCAATACAAGCAATACCAAGCCTATCGTGAAAACAGTGAGATTCTTGACCGTAAGGTCCATGATTTAAAGCATCAACTGGCCATCATTCAGCAAGAATCGGATAAAACCAAAAAGGAGCAATACCTAGCTGAAATGAGCGAGGTGATCCAGACCCTTGATGCCAAGATTGAAACAGGAAATCCCGTTCTAGATACCATTCTCAGCCAGAAAAATTATTACTGTTTGCAAAATGGAATCAACTTTACCTGTATTGTTCAGGGAGAACCCCTCCATTTTATGGATGTAATGGATATTTCAGCTCTGTTTGGAAATGCCATTGACAATGCCATCGAGGCTGTTGAAAAAATAGATAATCCTGAACAACGCTTGATTACTTTAAAGGTTGCCAGCCATCAGCAATTTCTCATCATTCGATTAGACAACTACGATACTTCTTCACTAGACTTATCCACAGGACAGCTCCCTGAAACCTCAAAAACAAATAAGGACTACCACGGATTCGGTCTTAAGAGTATGGAGTATGTTGCCAATAAATACGGTGGCAGTCTCACACTTAGCAAGGAAGATAATTGGGTGCAACTAAAAATCATCCTCCCCTTACAAGCATAAGAATAGAAAAATCCCGTTTAAAAGCGGGATTTTCTTTCTATTCGTCATTTAGAAACCGTCACTTGCTCCACATCTCGACCTTGACTCCGTTTTATAATCACATCAAGATAATCAGCCAAGAAACTTCTCGGTGATGCCGCTTGCAAGGTCTGATAGACTTGGCTTGGAAATACCGTCTCATCAAGCCAAGTCTGGTCCAATTTTTCTCCTGAAAAATAAGCACGGTTGGCCGGCATGATAAATTGTGAAATAGCATCCGCTGTCTCGCCATCATACCACCGTTCATCGTTCAACACATTGTGGACCATGATGTCACTGGTATTGTCAAAGACGGTTTGTAAGTACTTTACGTGATTCTGCAAATTTGGATCACTAGGTTGGTGCTTTTCTGCCCACGAAGCCATATCAAGTTGAGTTTTTTGATAGCGAATGCTTGTATCATCAAGGATCAGTTGGCCGATAACAGCTGGATAAATAGAAAATGCTCCATTGACCACTTCAGTATAGCTGACTTGCCCCAAGTCTTCTTCAACAATATTCTGAGAATGAGTGTGTCCCGAAAAACCAAATTGAATGCCATATTGATTGAACAAGGCCTTCAAATCGGCAGCATTATCCAAAGTATAGCCTTTTGAGAGCATGGCATGCTGTTGCAAGACATTGTGATGGACAACAGGTATCAAGCTCACTCCAGCTTCCTTGGCTGCCTGAAGCTGTACATCTATCCAATCCAAGGTCTCTTTTTTGATACGTCCATTGGTTGGAGGAGCTCCTTTGCCGTAGCCGTCAGAGTAGATGTTACTGTCTATCATCAGAAACCATGCATTGGAAAATGGCTTAGCCAGATAGCTCAATGAGGCTTGATCACGACTGCTGGCTTGTTGATAGCCATGATTGTCAAATATATCTGAAAATTGCTGAGCGGTGACCTGATCCGTCACTATCTGCTGATCTCCCTTAAAGGCCCTAGCCCAGCCACTGGCAATATCATGGTTGCCAGGAATGACCAAAACCTCCGTTCCTTTTTCTTCAATCTGGGTAAAATACTGCGCCAATTCAACCATGCTCTGCTTTTCACCATTGAGAGTCAAATCCCCACTGACTAGTAACAAGGACGGTTGCTCACGCTCAACCTGCTCAACCAAGGCCTCCATCCGCTCTTTTCCATAACGTAAATCCTTGCCAACAGCTGTTTTTTCGATATAAGAAAAAGCCTCTCCATCATCAAATAAATCCTGTGACAAATAATGCAAATCTGTGATAATCCAAATTTTATCTTGGTCTCTTAATTCAGCCTCGACATAGGATTGCTGACGCTGGCCAGTAATAGCAGACCAAATCAAAAGAATGGCTGCAATAGCTCCTAACAATAATACTATTTTCTTCTTCATACCTTAAAAGTATATCATCTTAGATGAATGACGACAATACAAAAAGAGGAGTTAGACTGTAGCCAACCCCTCATATTAAAATTTATTTCTTAGCAAATCCAGCTGCTTGTTCACCAGCCTGACGACCAAATACGATAATGTCTGCTACAGCATTACCACCAATACGGTTTTGACCATGAACACCACCAGTTACTTCACCAGCAGCATAAAGGCCAGAAATTGCTGAACCATCTGTTTTCAATACTTCAGTATTGGTATTGATTTTCACACCACCCATTGTATGGTGAACACCAGGTGCAACTTTAATCGCGTGGTAAGAACCAGTATTCAAAGCATGGTCCATACCTGATGTACGACCAAATGCCGCATCATTCTTATCTGCTACAGCCTTGTTCCAAGTATCAAGTGTTGTTTGAAGTGTATCCGCAGGTAGGTCAATTTCTTTAGCCAAATCTGCAAGTGTAGCACCCGTTTTTACAAGACCTTTTTCTTCGTATTGAGCAATAGCTTTCACACGATCTTTCAAGGCATCATCAAAGATAACATAAGCATAGTTTGGCTCTAAGCTATTGATAGCCGCAGAAACTTTATCACGAGTTTCCAATTCGTTAACAAAACGCTCACCTTTTGAGTTGACAAGGATAGCACCCTCGCCACGAACTGCTTCTGTAATCAAGTAAGAAGTTTCTTGCTCAACACTTGGGTGAATTTGGATTTGTTCCATATCAACAGTTGCTGCACCTTCTGATTCAGCAAGCGCAATACCGTCACCTGTTGAGCCTTCTTGGTTAGTTGTAACATAACCTTTCAATGCTGGGTTTAATTTAGCAACCATTTCCAAATCTGCACCGAAACCACCAGTCGCCAATACAACTGCTTTAGCTGAGATTTTCTTAGTTTCACCAGCAATCTTCACTTCAACACCTGTCACAGCTCCATCCTTGTCTTGGAGTTTTGTAACATCTGCATTGACAAAAATTGGTACTTCACGTTCAACAAGATTGTGGTAAAGACCATTTACCAAGTAGCCACCAACAGCTGAACCATCTGCAGGACGGTGGGTACGTTTCTCGCTCATACCACCAGTTGTAGTTAGGTTGCTAAGAGTGATCCCCATTCCATCCAACCAGTCAATTGCACCAGCAGAGTTATCTACAAGATAACGAAGCAATTCAGGATCGTTTGTCCCTTTACCACCTTTAAGCGTTTCTTCGTAGAATTTATCGTTTGAATCAGCAATACCTTCCGCTTCTTGGAATTTAGTCTGTGAAGCATTCATACCAGCTGATGATTTAGCCGTATTACCACCGATAACAGGCATTTTCTCCAAGAGAGCAACACTAGCACCAGCGTCTTTAGCTGAGATAGCTGCCGACATACCTGCACCACCTGAACCAACAACGATAACATCATAGCTATCTTTCAACTCAGATGGATCTGTATACACTTTCTCAGATGCACCTGAAACAGCTTCTTCTGATGAAGAAGAAGTCGTAGATGATGAAGATGTAGCTGTCTTTTCAGACTTACCTCCACACGCCACTAAAAACAAAACAGCAAGTAGACTCATCAACAAGCCTAACCAAGCTTTCTTTTTCATATAAACCTCCAATTTTTATCTGATATTAGTATTATACAAGATTGTGAAATGTTTTTCAATCTGTTTTGAAATATTTTTCACAAACATGAACAAAAAAATGTATGATATTCGATTCATACATTTTTAAAACTATTTACTGCCCTTGAAGAGCTAAAAAATTCTCTATTTCGGATAGCGTTGCTTGACTCCCTTTACGAAGTATTCCAGATAATTTACCCGATTTATAATAGGTTAAGCTAGGAACCGTAGCAAGACCTTGACTCTGTCGAAATTGTTGTATTTTTCCAGTCGGATCCAACTCGCTATCTAAATAGTAGATAGTCGCATGTGACTGTTCTACTGCCTCTGTTAATTTAGGAACAAAATCACGACAATAAGGGCATGTCTCACGACCTATGTATAATATAAATTCTTCCTCGTCTTGGACCTTTTGCTCCACTTCATCTATCGAAATAGCCTGATAACTCTTGACAGCCTTCACGTAGTCTGATTCATTCGGTGCAGCCGCTGATTGAGATAGAAAGAATGCCCCACCTACGACCAAAATAGTCAATACCACTAGCAAAGAATACTTACGCCACATAATCCCTCCTCAAATACAGACAAAAAGCCCTTGTAAATAGGGCTTTTAAAATATCGATACAAATCTTAGAGCATTTTGTTGTAGAATTCTACGACAAGAGCTTCGTTGATTTCTGGGTTGATTTCGTCGCGTTCTGGCAAGCGAGTCAATGAACCTTCAAGCTTTTCAGCATCGAATGATACGAAAGCTGGACGTCCAAGAGTTGCTTCAACAGCTTCAAGGATAGCTGGAACTTTGATTGACTTCTCACGAACTGAGATCACTTGACCAACTTCAACGCGGAATGATGGGATATCAACGCGTTTGCCGTCAACAAGGATGTGACCGTGGTTTACGAATTGACGTGCTTGACGACGAGTAGTTGCCAAACCAAGACGGTAAACAACGTTGTCCAAACGACGCTCCAAAAGAAGCATGAAGTTGAAACCAAGAGTACCTTGTTTGATTTTAGTAGCTTGTACGAACAAGTTACGGAATTGTTTCTCACCCAAACCGTAAGAGAAACGCAATTTTTGTTTCTCAGCCAATTGCAAACCGTATTCTGACAATTTAGAACGGTTGTTTGGTCCGTGTTGACCTGGTACGTAGTTACGACGTGCCAATTCTTTACCTGTACCTGTCAATGACAAGCCAAGACGACGAGCTTGTTTCCAAGATGGTCCTGTATAACGTGACATAGTTATGTCCTCCTAAAATAAAAATTTCCGTCATTTCGTTTCACTTTTATTACGTCGTTAAGTCGGCTTGGCATACCTCAGTATAGCCTGCCCCTCCTTGCCTAGTACTAAAAGGAAACAAAAAGACTTGTTTATAGGAAATAACGTTTTAAGCAAACCTGATTCGTGCAGGAGGCCTTCATCGAAACAGCAACGATTACTCTTCTTGCTGACCTTCTGTTGACGAGCTTCATTTTGCCCTGCTGTTATTTCGCACAAAGATTAGTATAGCACAAAAAAAAGGCTCTGTAAAGCCTTATATAGCGATTAATCCAAATAATGAATCAAAATCTTTTCTGTCAAAATGTCTGAGTAAGTATAAGATTCCACAAAGGTATTGTTTGGATCTTCAAATTCAACGATAAAGAGAGACTGATAAACCTCCACAATACGCCCCTGCTTATTCTTCTCACGCTTACGACCATTTTCAAGGGTCAACTCAACAATTTGTCCCTCATGGTCTTTAATATCTTGTTTGATTTGCTTCATTTTAGCAACATCTGTAAATGCATCACTCATTCTCTATCCATCCTCTCTCTTGGAAATACTTGCAAATTTATTGTATTCTTTTTGGAACATCAATTCCACGGTACCACGCGCACCGGAACGGTTTTTCTCGATGATGACTTCAACCGTATTATTGGGAATACCACCGTCTTCCTGCTCACCGCGCTCATAATAATCATCACGATACAAGAAGGCAACAATATCCGCATCTTGCTCGATAGACCCAGATTCACGAATATCAGACAGAACAGGTCTCTTATCCTGACGTTGCTCAACTCCACGAGACAACTGACTGAGGGCGATAACTGGTACTTTCAATTCCTTTGCCAAAATCTTCAACTGACGGGAAATCTCAGAAACCTCTTGTTGTCGGTTTTCACGACCTGTTCCCGTAATCAATTGAAGATAGTCAATCAAGATCAAGCCCAGATTGCCCGTTTCCTGAGCCAACTTACGTGAACGCGAACGAATCTCTGTAATCTTGATACCTGGTGTATCATCAATATAGATACTAGCCCGAGCCAGGTTAGCTTGAGCCACCATGTACTTATTCCATTCTTCCTGCGTTAAATGCCCCGTACGAATAGCCCTCGAATTGATAACTCCCTCAGAAGCGAGCATACGGTCAACCAAGCTTTCTGCACCCATCTCCAAAGAGAAGATGGCAACTGTCAAACCCAGTTTTGTACCGATATTTTGTGCAATATTGAGAGCAAATGCCGTCTTACCAACCGCAGGACGAGCGGCAAGAATAATCAACTCTTCCTCATGCAGACCCGTTGTCATGGCATCAAGAGCAGGATAACCAGTTGCAATCCCTGTAATATCCGACGTCTGCTTAGCACGAGTTTCAAGGTTGTCAAAGTTGATATTCAAGACATCATCAATCCGCTTGAAACCACTTCGACTGGCTCCCTCACTGACATCAATCAAAGCTTTTTCAGCATTGGCAATAATGTCATCTGAACCATCCGCACCCTCATAAGCCTGATTAACTGCATCCGTCAAACGGGCAATCAGTTTACGAAGATTAGACTTTTCAGCAACAATCTTGGCATAGAATTCCGCATTGGCTGCCGTCGGCACGGAACTAATGATTTCAGCCAAATAGGCCAAGCCACCAATATTTTCCAAATCACCATGGTTCACTAAATAGTTACGCATGGTAGTCGCATCAATTGCCTCATTTCTATCAGAAAGAGCAATCATAGCTTTAAAAATTAGCTTATGAGCATGTTTGAAAAAATCTTCAGCTTCGATGTATTCACGAACGAAGACCAGCTTGCCTTCATCAAGGAAAATAGCTCCTAATACCGATTGTTCAGCTAGAATATCCTGCGGTTGCACCCGCAATTCATCCAACTCTGCCAAGATCTCACCTCCTCACTGGCTAGATAAATAATTAAGCTTCCTTAATACTCAAATTAATGATGCCTGTTACATCTTGATAGATTTTAACTGGTACATCAATGAGACCAATCGCACGAATTGGGTGATCCAGCTGAATATGGCGTTTATCAATCTTGATGCCAAATTGCTTGTCCAATTCTTCAGCAATTTTCTTGCTGGTAATAGAACCAAAGGTACGACCATCTGGACCAACTTTTTCGACAAATTTCACTAAAGTAGCTTCCTCAGCCAGCTTAGCCTTGATAGCCTCTGCTTCTACAATCATCTCTGCATGAGCCTTTTCCTTAGATTTTTCCTGACCACGAAGGGCACTGATCGCTTGATTTGTTGCTTCCTTAGCCAAATTTTTCTTGATCAAGAAATTTTGGGCGTAACCTGTTGGAACTTCCTTAATCTCACCCTTTTTACCTTGACCTTTAACATCTGCTAAAAAGATTACTTTCATATCTGTTCTCCTAATTTCCATTTATTTCTTCGCGGATTTTATCCGTCAATTTTTCACATACTTCTGCGATTGTCTGGTCATATACCTGAGCGGCAGCTAGGTTAAAGTGGCCACCTCCACCCATTTCTTCCATAATGCGTTGAACATTGATTTTACTATGACTCCTTGCAGAAATAGATACATACCCTTTGGTATTTCTTGTTACAACGAATACCGCCTCAATTCCTGCCATGTCCAATATTGTATTGGCAGCCTTGCTCGGAATAATATTATCGTATTCTTTAGTATCATCTGCACACGCAATAACAACATTGGACTCAATTCTCTGCCCACTTAAAATCAGTTCATTGATTTGACGATATTCCTCAAAATCTGTCGCAGCAATCTGCTGAATTTCCAAGCTATCGCTACCACGAGTCCGCAAGTAACTAGCCACATCAAAAGTACGACTGGTCACACGAGAGGTGAAATTTTTTGTATCAAGCATAATCCCAGCCATCAATAAACTAGATTGAATGCGATTAAGCTTATGGTGTTTGTCATTCTGGAACTGAATTAATTCCGTTACTAACTCACTCGCAGAACTAGCACCACTCTCTATATAAGTCAAAACTGCATTATTTGGGAAATCTGTATCGCGACGATGATGATCAACCACCACAACCTGGGTAAATTGTTCATAGAAATCCTTATCCAAAGTCAAGCCAATCTTTGAATGATCTACCATGATTAACAACGACTGGAAAGTGACCATCTTCATGGCTTCCTCAACCGTTAGCAAATTAGAACAATTTTCATCACTCAACTTCTTGATAGCACGTGCAATATCTGGTGCCATTTCATCTGGATTATACACCGTATAGGCATTGTTCATAATATTTTGAGCAAAGTACTGCATACCGACCGCGGATCCAAGCGCGTCCATATCTAAATTACGATGTCCCACCACAAAAACAGCATCAACCGATTTGAGTTTATCTGATACAGCAGTCATCATAGCACGAGTCCGCGTACGTGTTCGTTTAACGGAAGAAGCCGAGCCACCGCCAAAGAAAAGTGGCTGTTTACTCTCATCATTTTCCTTGACCACAACCTGGTCTCCACCACGAACCTCAGCCATATTGAGATTTTGGAGCGCAACCTGTCCGATTTGGTGATGATTTTCATTACCATACGCCAATCCCATACTCAAAGTCAAACCTAAATCTAACTTTTTAGCCTCCTCGCGGAACTTATCAATAACTGAAAACTTATTCTCTATCAATTTTTCCAACACAGCATAATCTGTAAAGAAATAGAATCGATCCATTGTACCGCGTCGGTAGTAGATACCGTAATCATGGCAAAATTCCGAAACAAATTGAGCCAAGAAGGAATTGACTTGGCTGATTTGAGAATCCGTTACAGCATCCTCAAGCTCATCATAGTTATCAACTGAAATAATCCCTATAACAGGACGGCTTCCGATCAAACTATTTGTCGCTGAATACTCTGTTGACGCATCAAAAAAGTAAAATAACCCTTGATCAAAATCAACGTTAACAGCGTATCTCTTGCCTGAAAAGTTCGCATAAATTCGCTCCTCATCCAGACCAACGTCAATAATTTCACGTAGTTTTTTTTGATCAAACTCACCATTTTCTTGAGCAAAAATCAGCTCAGCAAAGGGATTAAACCATTCTACCTGATTACTATCTGGTCGAACTTTTATAACTCCCACTGGCATTTTATCCAAGAGCATCATCAAACCAGAATTGGCCTGATTATTGAGATATTCAATCTGTTCTAGCTCACTAAATTCATAAGAATGTTTTTGATAAATAAACAGCGCAATCAACACCAATAGGCTGATGAGTAGCGCAAAAACTGTACTGGCACCAATTGGAAAAAGTCGGTGGACAAGAGCCACCAACCCAAATAAAATGACACCTATCATGACAAAGTGAATTGTCGAAAATCGAAATCTTTTCATCACTAACCTCTGCCTGCCATTCTACCATAAATTCAGTAAAAAAGCTACTTTTCACATGATTTTAAAGTAGTTGACATATAGCTGACATACAGCGAAAAGAACAGCCTTAGTGACTGTCCTTTGATTTGTTTTTAGAAATGGAACGACTGCGTCCTTCCAAGTAAACCATAAGAATGGAGATGTCCGCTGGATTGACACCGGAAATCCGACTAGCCTGGCCAATAGTTTCTGGTGAAATCAGCTTGAATTTTTGGCGAGCCTCGGTCGCAATGGAGTCAATATCATCCCAGTCAATGTCGGCTGGAATGCGTTTTTCTTCCATACGTTTCATCTTCTCCACCTGATCCAAGGCCTTGGCAATATAGCCCTCGTACTTGACCTCTGTTTCAATCAACTCAATGGTCTTGGCATCCAAGTCCTCTGCCGCAGGACCGATAAAGGCTACCGCATCTGCATAAGTCACATCTGGACGACGCATGAATTCCTTGGCAGTCAAAGCGTCTGTCAAGGGCTTGAATCCCATAGCAACAACTTTTTCGTTGGTTTCCTTGATTGGTTTGAGTTTGATAGACTCCAAGCGTTTCATTTCATTGTCAAATTGTTTTTTGTGAATCTGGAAAACCTGCCAGCGTTCATCATCTACCAAGCCTACCTGACGACCGATTTCCGTCAGTCGCATATCAGCATTGTCATGACGCAGAATCAGGCGGTATTCTGCCCGACTGGTTAAGAGGCGATAAGGCTCCACCGTTCCCTTGGTTACCAGGTCATCAATCATAACACCAATGTAGCCGTCGCTTCGTTTCAAAATTAACTCAGGCTTACCCTGTACCTTAAGGGCTGCATTGATACCAGCGATAATTCCCTGACCTGCTGCTTCTTCATAACCTGATGTTCCGTTGGTCTGACCTGCTGTAAAGAGCCCAGAAATCTTCTTTGTTTCCAGCGTCGCCCGCAATTGATGAGGCATAACCATATCGTACTCAATAGCATAGCCCGTCCGCATCATCTGGGCATTTTCCAAGCCTTTAATGGAGTGAATCAAGTCCTGCTGCACATCTTCTGGCAGACTGGTTGACAGCCCTTGAACATAGATTTCATCTGTGTTGCGACCTTCTGGCTCTAGGAAAAGTTGGTGGCGTTCCTTGTCGGCAAAACGCACAATCTTGTCCTCGATTGACGGACAATAACGGGGCCCAATCCCCTTGACAATGCCCGAAAACATAGGCGCCCGATGAAGATTGCTGTTGATAATCTCATGGCTGGTCGCATTGGTATAGGTCAACCAGCAAGGGATCTGGTCCTGCAAATAATCCTCGTCCTTGGACAAGAATGAAAAGTGATTTGGCTTTTCATCGCCTGGTTGAATCTCGGTTTCGTCGTAATTAATGGTGTGGGCATTGACACGCGGTGGTGTCCCTGTCTTGAAACGGCCAATTTCAAGTCCCAATTCTTTCAGATTATCCGCCAGCGTGATAGAAGCTAGGCTATTGTTAGGGCCTGACGAATACTTGAGGTCACCGATGATAATCTCGCCACGCA
This sequence comes from Streptococcus sp. 2018110, assembly GCF_019754115.1. Lineage (NCBI taxonomy): Bacteria > Bacillati > Bacillota > Bacilli > Lactobacillales > Streptococcaceae > Streptococcus > Streptococcus sp. 2018110. Next base: position 16,357 of record NZ_JAIJZO010000011.1, read on the forward strand.
GGGCTGTACCCGTCGTCACCACAACTGCCTTGGCTGAAAATTTCTGGTTGGTAGCCGTGCGGACACCGATAACCTTGCCATCCTCCACTAAAATCTCATCAATCATAGTTTGACGCAGGGTCAGATTTTCCTGACGCTCCACCGTCCGTTTCATCTCCGCTGCGTACTCTGCCTTGTCCGCCTGAGCCCGCAAGGCACGTACAGCTGGACCCTTGCCCATATTGAGCATTTTCATCTGGATATAGGTCTTGTCAATGTTGCGGCCCATTTCGCCACCCAGGGCATCAATTTCCCTTACCACAATCCCCTTGGCAGAACCACCAATGGAGGGATTACATGGCATAAAAGCCACCATGTCCAAGTTAATCGTCGCAAGCAGGGTCTTACAGCCCATTCGGCTGGCTGCCAAGCCTGCTTCTACACCCGCGTGCCCCGCACCGATCACGATGACATCGTAGTTTTCTGCAAATGTATGTGTCATGTTGTTTTCTCCTTTATATTCATGATATGTTTGACTTGCCCATTCCAGTTTGGCAATTCTTGAGCCAGAAAGGCTGGCACGATATCTAAGTTGACAAGATTGTCAAGTTCAATCCATTCACAAGCTTGTTTCAACTTGCCTTCAATCATCTCCTTAGGCATTTCTCCAATAGGCTCAACAATAAAATGAAATTCGATATTGTGAAAATCTATGTCTTCGTGTGTAAACTGATTTTCAACGACAAAAGCTAGCTGGTTGACACAACTGTCAACTCCTAATTCTTCTTTGACTTCCCGAACAACCGCATCTTGTGCCGTTTCGTTGACTGCAATTGCACCACCAATGGTATAATGACGCCCCTTAGAGTCCTTCGTGAGAAATATTTTCCCATCTTTTATAATCAATGCAGTGGCACGAACACCGAAGATTTGATTTTCAATTCTGGTCCTGAAATCCATTTTTCTTTCTCTTTTCTAAAATTTCATTTAGATAGTCTAGCTTTCCCGATTAGTAAAATGCTGCAACTGTCCCTTCCAAGTGGCTAGTTCCGTTTTGAGAAAGGCAGGGTTAAGGTCAAGATTTTTCAAGTCTGTAAAGGCAATCCACTCACACTGACGGATAGAATCACCTTCTTCCAGATAGGTAACTGGATCAGACAGTGGGGTAACAAGATAAAGAAATTCAATCTGATGATAGGATTTCTCCTGCAAACTAAACTGATTTTCAACGATGAAAGCCAGCGGTCCAACCTCCACATCAATTCCAAGTTCTTCTTGCATTTCCCGTTGCACAGCCTCTTCAGTTGTTTCACCAAGCTGAATGGCTCCGCCCAAGGTGTAGTAGTTCCCCTCCGGTGCCCTTACAAGAAATAGTTTCTCATCTTTTACTAACAATCCCGTCGCACGAACACCAAAGGACTGGTTGCCTACCACTGTCCGAAAGTCCATCTTCTCTCCTCAATAGCAAAAAATAGCCAAAACTCTCGAAAACTGCAGGACAAAAAAGCCTACAATTCCCATGAGCTTTGACCATCATGATAATTGTTACTCTTATTCTATCAAAAGATTTGTAGAATTTCAAATCTAGTGTTACGCTAACGTTTCAATATATTCTAAGCCCCAAGCCTCAACAGCATCCAGTACCGAACGAAATTTTTCGCCCATCTCAGTCAAGCTATACTCTACACGAGGGGGGACTTCTGCATAGACCGTGCGACTAATAATGCGATCCGCCTCCAATTGTCTAAGGTGCCTTGTTAACATGGTTTGAGTAATACCTGGAATCAGTCGCTGTAATTCATTGAAGCGTTTCGTTCCTGTACTGAGTTGGTAGATAATCACCAATCCCCACTTACCAGTCAAGACTTTTTGTGTTGTTGCAAAAGGGCAAATACCATATTCACTAACTTTTTTCAAAAAAATTCTCCTTTATTTATCACAATAGTATCACTTTTGATACTAACAAATGCAAAAGTACCTACTTGCATAATGGAATGCTTCAGCTATAATTGTACTATATCAAAAAAATTGGAGGACATCAAATGTCAACAAACTTGGAAATTTTTAATGCCTATAACAATGCTCTCATCGCTGGTGATTTTGCAGCTCTTTTTGAAACAATGGCTAATGACATTATCTGGCATCAACCCGGAAATCATTCAACATCTGGTGCTAAAATTGGTAAGGAAGTACTCGGAGCACATCTAGCAACTTTCGCCGAAAAAACAAATGGAACTTTCAAAGTAGTGACAAACTGGGTATCCGATAATGATACTCTTGTTGCCGCTAACGTAACATTCCTCGGTACTCGAACAGATGGTGAAGAACTAAACATGAATGGCATCGATATTTTCCGTATGGAAGATGGCAAAATCAAGGAAGTTTGGCTCTTCTCAGCCGACCAAAAAGCCGAAGATGCTTTCTGGGGATAAGATAAAAAGCTTAGCATGAGGGTGCTAAGCTTTTATTTTTGATTAAATATACTGACAAGCCACCCCATCTTTGTAGGCCATGTCGATCATGCCACCACCCAGACACTCTTGACCGTCGTAGAAAACAACGGCTTGTCCTGGTGTGATTGCTCGTTGTGGCTCTGCAAAAATAACTTCTGCCTTGTCACCTTTTATCTTGACAGTTACTTTACTATCTGGTTGACGATAGCGGAACTTAGCTGTGCATTCTAGCGTGAATTCTTCAGGCATATTACGTGTAAAGTGTACTTGACTAGCCTGTAAAGAAGTTGACATCAAGGACTCATGATAGAAGCCTTGACCGACATAGAGGATGTTTTTTGACAGGTCTTTTCCGACAACAAACCAAGGCTCATTGTCCCCACCGATTTGTCCTCCGATACCAAGCCCGCCCCGTTGGCCAATGGTATAGTACATAAGGCCTGTATGCTCTCCCATGTCACGACCGTCAACCGTCATCATCCGACCGGGCTGGGCTGGCAAATACTGCCCTAGAAATTCTTTGAAATTCTTTTCACCGATAAAGCAGATGCCTGTCGAATCTTTCTTCTTAGCTGTCGCCAAGCCTGCTCGCTCTGCTATTTCCCTTACCTGAGGCTTTTGTAAATGGCCGAGCGGAAACATGGTTTTCTGCAACTGTTCCTGTGAAAGTTGGCTAAGGAAGTAGGTCTGATCCTTGCCATTGTCTGCCCCACGCAGCATGTGAACAGTGCCGTCCTCGTCGCGTGATACCTGAGCATAGTGGCCCGTCGCCACATAGTCCGCCCCCAAGTTCATAGCGTAATCCAAGAAGGCCTTGAACTTGATTTCCTTGTTACACATGACATCTGGATTGGGTGTGCGGCCAGCCCGATACTCAGCTAAGAAATACTCAAATACGCGGTCCCAATACTCTTTTTCAAAGTTGACAGAGTAGTAAGGGATGCCGATTTGGTCTGCCACTGCAGCCACGTCCTTATAGTCTTCTGTTGCTGTACAGAAGCCATTTTCGTCCGTGTCGTCCCAGTTTTTCATGAAGATGCCGATCACATCGTAGCCCTGCTCTTTGAGCAAGAGGGCCGTAACCGATGAATCCACACCGCCACTCATACCGACAACAACACGGGTTTTAGAATTGTCAGTTGACATAATCTTCTCCCATCTTTTCGTAGAAATAACGATTTGAAGGTCGTATTTCAAAATTTTTTCCAAAAAACGATTTGAAGGTCGATTTTGAACAACTTGTATTATATCACACAAATGGGAGAAGCTACAGGAATTTTGCATTGAAAACCCATTCATCTTAGCATATTCCTTGACAGGATAATTTGATATAATATACCTAAGAATGAAAAGCGAGGAAAGCTATGACAAACTTAAAATTTCAATCGGTCTTTGACATCATTGGACCGGTTATGATTGGACCGTCTTCTAGTCACACAGCTGGTGCGGTCCGAATTGGGAAAATTGTATCTTCAATTTTCGGCGATGAGCCAACAGAGGTGGAATTTCAACTCTACAATTCCTTTGCCAAGACCTATCGTGGTCACGGTACGGATGTAGCCTTGGTAGCAGGTATTCTGGGCATGGATACGGATGATCCCCGCATTCCTGACTCTCTTGATATTGCAAGGGAACGAGGCATTAAGGTTTACTGGCGTGTCAACAAGGATAGTAATACACCCCATCCCAATACCACCAGAATCATCATAAAAAACGATAAAAAATCCATCTCAGCTACAGGCGTTTCCATCGGCGGCGGCAATATCCAGGTAACCGAGCTCAACGGATTTTCTGTCAACCTTAACATGAACACACCGACCATTATCATTGTTCACCAGGATGTCCCAGGTATGATTGCAAAGGTGACAGATGTCCTGTCAAAATACAATATCAACATTGCCCAAATGAACGTGACGCGTGAACAAGCTGGAGAAAAAGCCATTATGATTATCGAAGTGGATGCTCGCCAGTGTGAAAATTCGATTGCAGAGATTGAAAAAATTCCCCACTTGCATAATGTCACCTTCTTTAACTAGAAAGAGGAAACCATGTTTTATACTATCGAAGAATTAGTTCAGCAAGCAGACAACTTTTCTGGTAATGTAGCTGAACTCATGATCGCTACTGAAATTGAATTGACCGGTCGTAGCCGCGAAGAAATCTTGACAATCATGTCAAGAAACTTGACAGTTATGAAAGCCTCCATCGTAGATGGACTTACTGAAAGCAAATCCGTATCTGGTTTAACAGGAGGCGATGCTGCCAAGTTAGATGCCTATATGAAATCTGGTAAAACTCTGTCAGATTCCGCTGTCCTGTCCGCAGCAAGAAATGCTATGGCTGTCAACGAATTGAATGCCAAAATGGGCTTAGTCTGTGCCACTCCGACAGCAGGATCTGCAGGCTGTCTACCAGCTGTGCTAGGAGTTGCTATTGAAAAGCTCAATTTGACAGAAGAACAGCAACTTGACTTCCTATTTACAGCTGGAGCCTTTGGACTAGTTATCGCCAACAACGCCTCCATCTCAGGTGCAGAAGGAGGCTGTCAGGCAGAAGTCGGATCTGCCTCTGCTATGTCTGCCGCAGCATTAACTCTTGCAGCAGGTGGAACTCCCTACCAAGCCAGCCAAGCCATCTGCTTTGTCATCAAAAATATGCTGGGTCTGATTTGCGATCCCGTCGCTGGTCTGGTAGAAGTCCCTTGTGTCAAACGTAATGCAATGGGAGCAAGCTACGCCTTGGTTGCTGCCGATATGGCACTAGCAGGTATCGAATCCAAAATCCCCGTTGACGAAGTTGTCAATGCCATGTACCAAGTTGGTTCAGTCCTCCCAACTGCCTTCCGTGAAACTGCTGAAGGTGGCCTTGCAGCTACACCGACGGGTCGTCGCCTTGCTCAAGAAATTTTTGGAGAAGATTGACAATAGTGTAAACCAAAAAGGACCTTAACGGTCCCTTTTCTTATTGTTTCGTGAATGTTAGTTTCTCTAAGGTTGTATCATTGGCATCAATTTCTGTCAAAGTAAGAGTTGGACCATTCAAGGTATAACTATCTGCTTCGCCATCAATGTAGGCAAGTTTTTTATCTAAATCAAAGATAACTTGTTCAATATCTTGATCTCCGTCTTTGTCAACTTCTGTCAAGGTTGCTTGATTCCCTTTTACAGTCAACGTGTAGGTATCATTTCCAGATGTTGCTGTATAAGTACCATCTAGCTCAGAGGTTTCAACTAACTTTACACCGTAACTTGTTGCGAGTTGACTAGCAGAAGTTGTATTTACTGATGAGGCTGATGATGCATTAGCTTGTGCTATTACCTGTTGATTGTCATCATCATCTGCAATTCCAACTTGTCGCTCAATTTGATCTCCTAATGCCTCTAGTTTATTTTCATAGACTTCTGCTACGACAAAACCAGCCGTCACAAGTGCCAAGGCACCTACCGACAATAAGATAATCGATTTCTTACTCATGCCTGTAACCTTCTGTTTGACTGATTCCCAGACACCTGTTTTCTTACTTTCTACCACTTCAATAATTTCTTGTTGTTGATTGTTATTTTCCATTTTGTCCTCTTTTTAACTTGTTTTCTTCAGCTCTTGCTGATAAGTCTATTATAGAGGATAGGTTTTAACACTTTAGAGAAACTTTCTAAACAAATTCTAAACACTTATAAATTAATCATTAAGACGATAGCCTGCTCCCCAGACAGTCTCAATCAAATCCGCTCCCAATTTATCTCGGATCCGATTGACATGAACAGCAACTGTTGCACTATCTCCAACATAGTCATATCCCCAAATGGTTTCAAACAAGTGATCTTTAGAGAATACTCGGTTAGGGTGTTTTGCTAGATAAACCAGCAATTCAAATTCACGATTAGGCAATTTGATTTCCTGACCATCCAAAGTCACTTTCCAATTATCCAAGAAAATAGTCATATTCCCAACTGTTAATTCATTATGATCATTATCCTTTTGAAAACGCTGGTAGCGAGCCAAATGAGCCTTTACACGCGCCACCAACTCCATGGGATCAAAAGGTTTGCTGATGTAATCATCTGCTCCCAAACCTAGCCCTCTCACCACGTCCATAGTTTCTTGCTTGGATGTAACCATCAAAATAGGGAAGTCCACCTTATCCCGTAAATCACGACAAAGATCGTAGCCAGTTTTATTTGGGAGCATGACATCCAGCATTAAAAGAGCATAATCCTCTTTTTTGAGTTGGTCCTCTACAAGACCACCGTCATGTACCAAATCTACTTGGTAGCCCTGCATTTCTAGATAATCTCGCTCCAAATAAGCAATCTCTACATCATCTTCTGCGATTAAAATCCGTGTCATTTCGTATCCTTTCTAGGTAATCTAAAGATAAATCGAAGACCTGGAGTTGCCTCAACAGATACCTGACCATCCAGTCTCTCCATAATATTTTTTACAATCGCTAACCCCAGACCATGACCTTCTACTTGCTGTCTGGTATCGTCTTCCCTGTAAAATTCTTCAAAAATCAAGTCAAGTCTATCCTTTGCTACACCTTTTCCGTTATCTGTAAAAGTCCAAACAACTTCTTGCTCCTGCATTTGTCCAGTAATACTGATTATCAGGGGCTTTACAGCGGCATATTTTCGTGCATTGTCCACCAAATTATCTAGAATTCTACGAAATTGAATTGGATCAATCTCAACTGGCAATCCATCTGATACTTCCAAACTAAACCGAATATCCTCATCTACTAATTCCTCAGCTTTCTCTCTTACATAGGACTGTAAAAAGATAGCCAAATCAAGCTGGACTTTATCAAATGGCATTTTATCTGTCTGCAATTGTGAAAAAGCAAATAATTTTTCCAGTAATTTCTCCATCACCTGAGATTTTTGATAGATAACAGTCAAATACTGATTGCGTTTTTCGTCCGTATTGGCAATACCATCCAAAATTCCCTTGGCATAACCTTTGATAGAAGTCAAGGGAGTCCGCAAATCATGCGAAATATCTGCGACCATCTGGGTTCGATTTTGTTCATACAGTCGATTTTTCTCACGGGCATCTAACAAAGAAGTCTGCATTTGATTGAACCCTTGGGTCAATTCTTCAAATTCCTTATCACCTTGATAGGTCAGAGGTACTGTATAATCTCCCTGCTGGATACGTTCTACACCGCTGTGCAATTCCTCCAAAGGACGCATGATGACATCTAGGAGACGGCGAGTAAAGAAGAAGTTAAGCACTACTACGACCACGATACCTATTCCACCAACTAACAAAAGCTGTATCAGGAAGGCTTGAAATTCTTGGCTTTCTTGCTGGTCTTCCAAATCTTCTAACAAGGCATATAAATAATAAACTTGCCCATCCGTGGCGAGTTTACGGCTAATCACAATTTCTCCATCTACATAGGAGGTGTGAGTGGTTGATGATACTGTCACTCCCAATATCTCATCCGCATCATCTTTCAGATTTGAAAAGACAGCCACACCATTACTTTCTACATAGAGTCGTGCATCATTCGATGCTAACTCATCTGCCAATACTGCAAAATCTAATCCCGAAAATTTTTCCAAACTCTGTTGACTACTTGCTGTCTTCTGGCTAGTGGACTGCCATGTTTCTTGGTTACGATAAATACTATTAACCACATAAACACTTACCCCCAGCATAGCAACCAAGGAAAAAATAAGCATAATCATATTTAATCGAAAAATTCTTTTTTGTAATTTCATAGTTCTTCTTTTCTAGTCAATTTTTTCACAATTATAAACAAAACAACCCTATCTGTAAAGCTAGACAACTTTCAACAATAGAAAAAAGTCTAGCATCGCGCTAGACCTCTTCTAATTTATCTTAGTACCAACCATTTGCCAACCAGAAGGCCTTGGCTGCAGACCATGAACCATAGCGACTAGCAACATAAGCATCTGCTACACGCTCTTGGTTTTCTGGTGAGTAATCACCATTCAAGTAAGTATTTGTCAACTGGTAACGACCAATGTAGATACCGTTACGGGCATCATAGCTACCGCTTGATTCCTTCATTGCAATCCATTCTTTTGCTGCTGCATCTTCAGCACTCAAGTTTGAAGAATAGGTGCTAGTTGTTGCTGTTGCAGTAGAAGTTGAGGATGTTGTTGATTGAGCTTGTTCAACTGAACTCTCTACTGTCTTCACTGTCACATCACCCAATTCGATAACTTGACCGACATGGATAAAATCTAAGTTGGTAATCTTATTCTGCTCTGCTAATTTTTCAACAGTAGTATTGTGTGTTTCAGCAATTTCAGACAGGGTATCACCAGACTTTACAGTATAGGTTTCTGCACTGACTACACCCGCAGTCAAAAGGGAGATTCCCGCTACCAAACCAGCAATAGTTGTTTTTAAGTTTTTCTTTAATGTAATGTTCATAATAGTCACATTCCTTTCTGTCATGTGTCTATCATACCCTCTAACTATTACTTAGACTTTGTGAAATTGTTACAAATATTACAGACAAATTGAGATTAGACAATAAAAACGCTATTTCTAGCGTTTTTTACTCATTTTTTCAATATAAATAAGAGTCCAGCTAAAGCTAACATAACTAAAATTGCTAACGTATCTGCTAACTTCCATTCCAAAATCCGATACTTGGTTCTCCCATCTCCGCCTTGATACCCACGCGCCTCCATCGCCGTTGCAAGAGCATCTGCCCTCTTAAAACTTGATGCGAATAAAGGAATCAAAATAGGAATAACTGACTTTACCTTCTGAATAAGATTTCCCTCATTAAAGTCCACTCCACGAGCTCTCTGAGCATTCATAATCCGAGTGGTATCATCCATCAAGGTCGGTACAAAACGCAAGCTCATGGACAACATCAAACCAATTTCATGCACAGGAACTTTAAATTTCTTCAAAGGTGCAAGACCTGATTCAATACCATCTGCCAAGCTAAGGGGTGTCGTCGTCAAGGTCAATAGGGTTGAGAAGAAAATAATCAAAACAAAGCGAACAAAAATAATCGCCGCCTGTTGCAAACCCTCAACTGATAATTTAAAAATCCAAAACTCCCATAAAAGTGTCGCTCCAGATGTAAAGAAAACCTGAAAGAAAGTTGTAAATAGAATAATTCCTATCATCGGTTTCAAACCATTAATAAAAAATGATAAGCGAATACGAGATAAAACAACCATTCCTAAAACAAATGCTATCAACAAGGCATTGGTGACCAAATTATTGGCCCAAAAAATCATCAATAGAAATCCAAACATTGCTAAAAGCTTACTTCTTGGATCCAAGCGATGAATAATTGAATCCCCAGGAATATAGCGACCTAAAATTAATTTATCCATGTGTCACCATCCCCGTAAATTCTTCAATTGTAATAGGAAGACGTTCAAATACAAAGCCTCTTCTCTCCAAATTAGCTGCAAACTTAGTAATCTTAGGCACTCCCAACTGAATACTCTCTAAAAAATCTACCTCTTGAAAAAGATCAACTGGTTTACCAGAACGGACCAGCTTTCCCTTTTCCATAATGTAAACAAAATCAGCATAGTTAGCCACATCGTCCATCAAATGAGTTACCAAAACGATTGTCATGCCTGATTCATGAAGCTTTTTGAAAATATCCATCAATTCCTGACGACCCGCAGGGTCCAAGCCAGCTGTTGGTTCATCCAAAACTAAGATACTTGGTTCCATTGCCAGAATCCCAGCAATAGCCACCCGACGCATTTGACCACCAGATAGTTCAAAAGGACTACGCTCAAACAAGCTTTCATCAATTCCAACCAAGGCCAACTTTTCACGCGCAATCGTTTCAGCCTCTTCCTGAGAAACTCCGAAATTTTGTGGACCAAAAGCAACATCTTTCAAAACTGTCTCATCAAACACTTGACTTTCAGGAAATTGGAACACCAGCCCCACTTTCTTCCTTACTTGCTTAATATCCTTATTTTCAGACGTTGCTGTAATCACAACATCATCAATGACTACTCTTCCTTCTGTTGGTACATTTAATCCATTCAAGAGTTGTAAAATCGTTGATTTGCCCGAACCCGTATGCCCAATAAGGGCCGTGTAAGAGCCATCAACAATCTCCAAATCCACACCAAAAAGCGCACGCCCCTCAAAAGGAGTGCCAGCTTGATAGGTATAGCTTACTTCTTGGAGATCAATTCCCATAAAGTTTCCTCTAATTCTTCCTCTGTAAAATAGCGGAGCGGTAAATCAAGTCCAGTCTGGCGCAAAGATGAAGCCAGTTCTGTCGTAAATGGTCTATCCAAGTCTAAATCTACCAAATCTTCTCGCATAAATAGTTCATTTGGAGTGCTAATTGATTCAACCTGTCCATTTTTCATCACGATAACTCGGTCACTCAATGCAACCTCATCCAAATCATGTGTTATAGAGATAACCGTCATACCATGACGATCCTTAATTTCACGGACAATCTTAATCAAGTCGAGACGACCTTCTGGATCCAACATAGACGTAGCCTCATCCAAAATAATAATTTTTGGACGTAAGGCAACCACTCCAGCAATCGCCACCCTCTGCTTCTGACCACCAGATAAACGAGCAGGCTCACGTGTTTTGAAATCAGTCATTCCAACCAATTCCAAAGCTTCGTCAACTCGACTACGCATCTCCTCCAAAGGGATTCCCTGATTCTCTAAACCAAATGCAACATCATCTTCAACTGTAGCGCCCACAAATTGGTTATCTGGATTTTGAAAAACCATACCAATCAAGCGTCGCTTATCCCATACATTATCAATGGTTAAGGCATCACCGTCAATATAAATATCACCTGATTCAGCTTCCAACAAACCATCAATCAAACGGACTGTTGTTGATTTACCCGAACCATTATGTCCAATAATAGACAACCATTCTCCCTGTTTCACGTGAAACGAGACATCATTTAGGGTATAGCGTTCATCCTCTTGGTCGTATTTATATTTAAGATTTTTTACTTCGATAATATTTGTCATCATTTAAAAGTATCTTTGAATAAGTAAGAGGCACCCCTGAAATAATCATAACCTGAATATAGGGTGAAGAAAAGTGCAATATAGAGTGTTATTTGCCCCACAACGTTCCAGTGTAAGAGCAGGAAAATAACTGAAAACATCTGTGAAAATGTTTTGATTTTTCCTGGCATAGCCGCAGCTAGAACTGTTCCTCCATTTTCCACCAAGAGTAGACGAAGACCTGTCACTGCCAATTCACGACAAATAATAATTGCAACTACCCAAGCTGGGGCAAATCCAAGCTCTACAAGCATGATAAACGCTGTCATCACCAAAATCTTATCTGCCATCGGATCCGCAAATTTTCCAAAGTTTGTTACAACCTGCCATTTACGAGCCAAGTAGCCGTCTAGATAATCCGTAATACTAGCTAATGCAAAAATAAGCGCTGCCAACACATGACTAATTGTTGAATCCCAAACGGTCAGTAACAAGATAAAAATTGGGATTACCAAAATCCTACCTATCGTCAATGCATTGGGAATATTTTCTTTTTTCATTCTAATACCTTTATTGCCCTTATTCAAAATTTAAAGTGACCGCCCCTGTATCGGCTGTCAGAGCTGATAGATCTAGCTTTTGACCACCTACACTTACCTCTACTCCTTTGACAACACCAAGAACAAGTGTAGTAGAAGTCACTCCTTCTTCAATAGTAGTAGTTACTGTTGGATTATCAGGTGTTAGTGTAACGCCCCCCTCTAACAAGGTGTCAGAAAGGCTGATCCAACTCGTTGTATTTTTTGCTGTTACAGTTACTTCTACTGGATAAGTCACTGTTTTAAGGGTCGCAACAATGTTAGAACCTGATCCTGAAATAGTCACATTTTCTGTAGCGGAACTACTTGAACTCGTTGAATTTGACTGCGCCTGCTCAGTAGAACTCGTCTCTGTGCCACTACTTGCTTCAGATACAGATTGCTCAACTATACTATATGACGTTGTAGTAGGCGTAATAGATGCTCTATTTTGGAGCCTGCTATGAACAATATAAGTCACAAAAATAATAATCAAACCCGTAGCAAGTAATAAGTAAATCAACGGAAGATAAGAGTTCTTTTTACGTTTACGAACCTTATAGCTTCTTTTCAATTCTGAAGATCGGAGTTCTTCTTCTCCATCTTCATAATATTTCACTAAACTATTGGTCTCGTAAGCATCCAGTAGGACATCTGCATCTAATTCCAAAGCCTCAGCATATGCTCTTAAAATAGAATGAACATCATCTGAGTTTGCAATAAAATCAAAATCATTGTACTCAAGTGCCTGCAAATATTTAGCTTGGATTTTTGTTATCCGTTGCAAATCAACGAATGTCCAACCCCGTCCTTCTCTAGCTGTTCTAAGTACTTCCCCTATACTCTTTTGTCTCATAATACCCTCTCTCTATCGCTCATCATGTACAGTATACTATTCTAACAAAATTCCAAGGAAATTTCGACGGGTTGCGCCCACTTATTTTGGAAAAATCGTGAAATCTGTCATATCACAGTGATCAATAAAGCGACGACCTGCCTCTCTGATGTCATCTAACTGTAGTTCCTGTATCATTTGAGGTATATCAAAAACATTTTCATATTCTGAATACTGAGAAACAAAGTGACTAGCTGTAAACTCAAGAGAATTTAAGCTACGAATAAAATCTCCATACATCTCGTTTTTCAACAATTGTAAATGATCCTCTGTCACATCTGCATCATCCTCAAATTTCCTAAGTGCTTTCATCAGTATACTAGAAAGCGTAATGGGTTCTTGAGTATCTCCCGAGATAATCAAATAGTGGTACTCAGGTGTAACCTCTAATTGGAACTGGAAAGAAGAATCAATTTTTCCCTGCTCGTATAACTGTTGGTATCGTTTTGAAGTCCAACCAAACAACATGGCAAATAAAAATTGTAAACTGAGCCGATATTTCTGAATAGTCTCCTTATCAACCTCGTCATTTCCCCGTAAACCAACAGCCAATTTTGGGGTAGATACTTCAAATTGTTCTGAGAGATGCTCCTGTATCGGCAACTTTTGGACACCTTCCAATTCAAACGACTGAGCTGGATTATCCATCTGAGCTACTTGATAGCTTGAAATTTGTTTCCAAACTGCCTCTAAATCAAAATTACCAATAACGAATAAATTCATGTTACTTGGATGATAAAACACATCAAAATTCTCATATAAATCATCCGCAGTAATTGCAGCAATTGATTCAACTGTCCCTGCTATATCATAGGCCAAAGGACTTTCTGGATAAAGCGATGATAAAATTCCCGTAAACAAGCGATAATCTGCATCATCTTGATACATCTCAATTTCTTGTTCAATAATCCCCTGTTCTCTTTCTACATTGTCTTCTGTAAAATACGGTTCTCGAACAAAAGATTGTAAAAGTGATAGAGACTCCAATACTTTCTGAGTCGTTGAAAATAAGTAACTAGTCTGTCTAAAACTGGTATAAGCATTTGCGCTTGCTCCCAATTTAGCAAACTCATTCATAATATCCTCTTCATTCTCAGTTTCAAACAGCTTATGTTCTAAAAAGTGTGCAATCCCTGCAGTATAAACAACACTATTACCATTAGCCAATGTAAATCGAGTATGAATACCCCCAAAATTTGTCGTTAGAATTCCATATGTCTCATGGAAATCTACTTTAGGAAGTAAAACAACTGTCAACCCATTGTCAACTTTCCCATAAAAGACAGATTCTTTCATGTAAGGATACTTCTTCTCAATTAACTTCATTCTTCTGTCCCCTCCATAAAGTAAACAGCCTGTAAATTAATCATCTGTCCTACTCGAATGACATCGTCTATTGATACCGATTTGATAGCCTCAATCCAATCTAGCCAACTTAAATTTCTATTTCCTAAGGTAACTTGATTATATACTTGTTCTATCAAATTATTCTGCCTATCCTGAGCCAAGGTTGCCGAATGAATCAACATGTTTTTTGTCAACTCTAATTCTTCTTCTGTAAATTTACCACATTTTAAATCAAGTAGTTGTTTACTAATTAACTTCATTACCCTGAGTCTATTTTCGCGGCTAATTCCAGCATAGACCTTCAGCATTCCTGAAAAAATAGAGACCTGACTTCCAATTGTATAGGCCAAACTTTCTTTCTCACGAACATTCATAAATAATTTCGAATGGGAGAAAGCACCTAGTAGACCATTAAATACCATCAAAGCTGGATAGTTTACATCGTTGTAAACCACCTGTAAATGATATGCCAATTCCAAAATGGACTGCCTTGCCTGTTTACGCTCGATTTTTTCTTGCGTTATGTTTGAGTATTCCTGATGATATTCTAACTCTAATTTTGGATTTCTATAAGTAAAACCAAAATCTTCAAGTTTTCTTTTTACTTGTTCTCTGTCAACCTTCCCTAAGACAAATATATCAATTTTATCCATACGCAACATATTCCGATAAATCTGAAAGGTTGATTCTGCTGTTTCTTTTTCAACCAAATCAAGCCTACCGACGCGTGGAATTTGAAGAGAGGGATCTTTATAAAAAAGCTTACTCATTTCAACATCTGCATGATAAAAATTATCTTCTATCTCTGACTGAAGAAAATTGATTAAATTCGTTTTTTCAACCTCGAAAATCTGACTATCAAATCCTCGCCCCTTTTTCAGTGGTCTAAATATACACGTGTATAAAAAATCAAGAATCTCTACTGTAATATCCTCATTTTCTGGCAAGTGACGAGGACTGACATATGAAATTGTCACATCTACACAGTGCACCCTACCACGTTTTGAAACTGAGGTCGAGAACTGAGCACCATACAATTCTGCCAATCTTCTCCGAACAGCCTGAGCAGTCTGAAATTCTTGGTTACCCATTTCAAAAACATTTGCAACTAACACACGACCAGCAACTGTAGCCTCACTCATTTCAGCTGCAAAGCGAATACGTATACGATTTGTCGTAAACTGATCTGTATCAATAAAATGAAGATCTACTCCCTCTTGTAATTTCATCTTCTTCCTCTTTCAAACATTGTACCTTCCATTATACCATTTTGTGATATAATATTCTGTAACGAGGTGACTTATGGAATTTAAATTATTTGATGACTACATCACATTACAAGCATTATTAAAAACGACTGGTATTCTCCATTCAGGAGGTGCCATTAAAGGATTTTTAGAAGAAAATACCATTCTTTTCAATGGAGAGGATGAAAAAAGACGCGGTAAAAAAATCCGTGTCGGAGATGTTATCACACTCCCAGACCACAACACCAGCATCACAATCGTCGCACCTAGTGCAGAAGAAATACAGCAACACCAAGAAGATCAAGCTGAAAAAGAACGTGTGGCTGCAATCGTTAAAAAGTTAAATCAAGAAAATAAAAAGAATAAGAAACAGGTAAAAACTCCTAAAAAAGCAACTAAAAAGACTGAAAGAAAACCTGTTCGTTTCCCTGGTATGTAGACATGTGGCTAGAACGATTAGAGTTACAACATTTTCGCAATTACAACCAATTAGATATTGAGTTCCACAAAGGGCTCAATGTCTTTTTAGGCGAAAACGCCCAAGGAAAAACCAATATTCTAGAATCTATCTATGCTTTAGCTTTAACACGAAGTCATCGAACACGAACAGATAAGGACCTACTACAGTTTCAAGAAAAGGAATTATCTATTTCGGGTTTACTCCATCGCGCAAGCGGTAAAGTTCCACTTGACATTCACTTGACAGATAAGGGGCGAGTGACCAAGGTCAACCATCTCAAACAAGCAAAACTTTCTAATTACATTGGACATATGAACGTCGTCCTATTTGCTCCAGAAGATTTACAGCTGATAAAAGGTGCCCCTGCTTTGAGAAGAAAGTTCATCGATGTCGAGCTCGGGCAAATCAAACCACTCTATCTCTCTGACCTATCGAATTATAACCACGTTTTAAAACAAAGAAATACTTACCTCAAATCTACAGATAAGATTGATGAGAACTTCCTATCCGTGTTAGATCAGCAACTTGCTGAATATGGTAGTCGTGTTATCCAACATCGTATTGACTTTCTAAAGAAATTAGAGGAATTCGGAAATAGAAAAGTTCAAGATATTTCAGATAAGAGAGAGGAACTAACTATCGAATATCAATCCTCAATTAAGTTTACTACTTCTGTCAATTTAATTGACATATTCTTGACGGAATTAGAAAGGTGTCGCAAACGTGATTTATTTAAGAAAAATACAGGAGTTGGACCACATCGAGATGATGTAGCTTTCTTTATAAATGGAATGAATGCCCATTATGGTAGTCAAGGTCAGCACCGCAGTCTCGTTCTGTCACTCAAACTGGCTGAAATCGAGCTGATGAAGGAGGTCACACGAGAATACCCAATTCTACTCTTAGATGATGTTATGAGTGAGCTGGATAATAATCGTCAAATCAAGCTACTAGAAACTATTACAGATACGATTCAAACATTTATTACAACGACATCTTTAGACCATTTACATAAGCTACCTGATAGTTTAAAAATATTCCATATTGAGTCTGGTAAGGTTACTGAATCAGAATAAGATTATTTACACTGTTGTCAATAAAATTTACAAAAAAGTAAAGACCCTGTCAAGAGGGTCTTGTTTTTGTTTACTGTACTGAATAGTTTGGAGCTTCGTTTGTAATTTGAACATCGTGTGGATGGCTTTCTTTCAAACCAGCACCTGACATTTCGATGAACTGAGCATTTTCATGCAATTCATTCAAGTTACCAGCACCTACATAACCCATACCTGAGCGAAGTCCACCAACCATTTGGAAAATCATATCTGCAACAGAACCTTTATAGGCTACACGTCCTTCAATTCCTTCTGGAACAAGTTTGTTTGCTTCATTTACAGATGCTTGGAAGTAACGGTCTTTTGAACCTTGTTTCATGGCAGCGATAGAGCCCATACCACGATAGGTCTTGAACTTACGACCTTGGAAGATTTCTGTCTCACCTGGTGCTTCATCCGTTCCTGCAAACATAGAACCAAGCATAACGGCATGACCACCAGCTGCAAGTGCCTTGACAATATCTCCTGAATACTTGATACCACCGTCAGCGATAATGGTTTTACCATATTCACGCGCAACACCAGCTGCATCATAGATAGCTGTCACTTGTGGTACACCAACACCTGCAATGACACGTGTTGTACAGATTGAACCTGGGCCAATACCGACCTTGACAACATCAACACCAGCTTCATAAAGAGCACGAGCTCCTTCAGCTGTGGCAATGTTGCCGGCAATCAAGGTACGAGTTGGAAAGTGGTCACGGATTTCTTTGATCTTACGAAGAACACCTGCTGAGTGACCATGAGCTGTATCGATGACAATCGCGTCTGCACCCGCTTCAAAAAGGGCTTCTGCACGTTCAAAAGTATCAGATGTAACACCAACAGCACCCGCAACCAAGAGACGACCAAATTCATCCTTCGCAGCATTTGGGAACTCAATCACTTTCTCAATATCTTTGATGGTAATCAAGCCTGACAAACGACCATTTTCATCAACCAATGGCAATTTTTCAATACGATGCTTGTGAAGAATAGCCTCTGCAGTCGCCAAGTCTGTTCCAACTGGCGCTGTCACCAATTCATCACTTGTCATGTTTGTCGAAATTGGTTGTGAGTAATCTGAAATGAAACGCATATCACGGTTGGTGATAATACCAACCAATTTACGATTTTCCAATGTTTCAACGATTGGCACACCGGAAATACGATAAGTAGCCATCAACTTCTCAGCTTCTGCGATTGTGTGCTCAGGAGTTAAGAAGAATGGATCGATAATAACACCATTTTCAGAACGTTTTACCTTACGCACTTCTTCAGCTTGCTCTGCTATGGACATATTCTTGTGGATGACACCCAAGCCACCTGCACGTGCCATTGCAATAGCCATTTTACTATCTGTTACAGTGTCCATGGCAGCAGAAATAATCGGAAGATTAAGGGTCAAATTTGGTGCTAATTGCGTTTTTAAATCAATATCATGCGGTAATACATGACTTTCAGCCGGAATAAGTAATACATCATCAAAGGTAAAGCCTTTTTTCAAAAATTTAGTGTCCCAGTTTGACATTTTCTTCCTCTTTTCTTTTTTTCTTACTAGCTATCGCTATAATTATTTTATTTATGATAACATTTTGAAATCATTTGTCAAATATTATTCGCTTTAAAATAAGAAACAATAATAATTCAGAAAATTCATTCCTTATTTCTTTTAGAAATTCGAACGTTTGTTTTTTGCTGCGTCGTAAAACAAATGAAAAAAGCAACGTTTTCTCAACATTGCTCTTTTATTGTTAACCTTATTTAAAATAGTTAATTCCCATAGCAGATTTCACTTGGTCAAGAGTTGTCGCAGCAACTTGGCGAGCTTTTTGGCTACCTGCTTCCAACATTGCATAGACCTGTCCCATATCCTGTGCAAACTCCAGACGGCGTTCACGGATTGGTCCTAATTCTCTCTCTAAAATGTCCAGCAAATAACGTTTGGTCTTCACATCGCCCAAACCACCACGTTGATAGTGCTCCTTCATAGCCTCAATCTCAGCCTTATCTTCTTCGCACCCAAAAACGTCAAGATAGTGGAAAACCATGTTTCCTTCAATCTTACCTGGGTCTTCAACACGGATGTGGTTGGGATCAGTGTACATGGACATGACTTTCTTCTTGAGCGTATCCATGTCATCTGCCAAGTAAATCCCATTTTCGAGTGACTTAGACATCTTAGCATTACCGTCCAAACCTGGTAAGCGACCAGCTGCCTCATTTTCAGGATAAATGCCCTCCGGCTCTACCAAAATATCAGTCTGGTAAGCATGGTTAAAGCTACGAACGATTTCACGAGTCTGCTCAATCATCGGTTTCTGGTCATTTCCAACAGGGACAAAATTTGCCTTGAAGGCTGTAATGTCCGCCGCTTGAGACACAGGATAGACCAAGAAACCAGCTGGAATTCCTTCGCCAAATCCCTTCTGAGCAATCTCGGTTTTTACAGTTGGATTGCGTTCTAGACGTGCAACAGATACCAAGTTCAAGTAGTACATGGTCAACTCTGCCAATTCAGGAATTTGACTCTGGATGAAAATCGTTGTCTTAGCTGGATCAAGTCCTGCCGCTAGATAATCTAGTGCTACGTTTCCAACGGATTCAACAATCTTTTGCGGTTCTTTGGCATGGTCTGTCAACGCTTGTTGGTCTGCTAAAAAGACAAAAAGTTCATGTTGACCTGCATCCTGTAATAAAACACGATTTTTCAACGAACCAACATAATGTCCAATATGTAATTTGCCTGTTGGACGGTCTCCTGTTAGGATAATCGGTTTACTCATAAAATATTCTCCTTTTACATAATAAAAGCCCACGCACAGAAAACTGTGCGAGGGCGTCAAGGACACGGTGCCACCTCACTTATAAGCATTAAATAAGCTTACATCTTTTTGCACATAAGGCCTGCTAGCCGAATCCTTATTTATTCAGATTCTATTCACTCAGTCCATTCATAAGCGACTCTTGTTTGTTTCCACCAACCACAAACTCTCTAAAAATTATCCACTTACTACTCTTCTGATTGATTCCTATTATAACCGCAAAAAATTAGAAAGTCAAGCTGACAAAGCCTTGACGATACTGTCTAAATTAGGGATAATAGAAATTGCTTTTATAACACTAACCAAGGAGAATATATGAAAGAACGTATAAAGGACTTTATCTCTGTCACACTCGGATCAGTTGTCATGGCCATTGGATTTAACAGTTTTTTTCTAGAGAATAATATCGTATCTGGTGGTGTCGGAGGTTTAGCAATCGCACTCAATGCTCTTCTGGGGTGGAGTCCGTCTGACTTTGTCCTCTACTGTAACATCCCTTTATTAATCATCTGTTGGTTTTTCTTAGGAAAATCTGTATTTATCAAAACTGTCTATGGTGCTGTCATTTATCCTCTTTGCATCAAGTTGACAGCAGGTTTACCCAACTTGACAGAAAATCCTCTCCTAGCTGCTATTTTCGGTGGAATTATCCTAGGTTTTGGACTTGGTCTTGTTTTCCTTGGAAATTCTTCTACTGGTGGGACAGGTATTCTTATTCAATTTATTCACAAGTACACCCCTTTATCATTAGGTCTGACAATGGCTATTATTGATGGTATTATCGTTGGTCTTGGATTTATTGCCTTCGATACTGATACTGTTATGTACTCGATTATTGCCCTAATGACCATTACTTATATTGTCAACCGCATGATGTCTGGTAACCAATCTTCTCGAAATGTCATGATTATTTCTCAAAAATCAGAAGAAATAAAAGACTACATCACAAAAGTTGCTGATCGCGGTGTGACAGAGCTCCCAATTATCGGTGGCTTTACAGGGGTTGACAAGCGCATGTTGATGACCACCATCTCTATCCCAGAAATGCAAAAACTGGAGACAGCGGTATTAGAAATTGATGAAACTGCCTTTATGGTTGTTATGCCTGCGAGTCAGGTGCGTGGACGTGGCTTCAGTCTTCAAAAAGACCATAAACATTATGATGAAGATATTTTGATTCCAATGTAATTCATTGAAAATTCAAGTTCTTTCTAGTACAATAAAACTAATAGACAGAAATAGAGGAGAAACTATGCTTACAGTATCAGACGTGTCGCTTCGCTTTAGCGACCGCAAATTATTTGACGATGTCAATATCAAATTTACAGCAGGAAATACCTACGGTTTGATTGGTGCAAACGGGGCCGGTAAATCTACATTTTTAAAAATTCTTGCTGGTGACATCGAGCCATCAACAGGTCATATTTCACTTGGACCAGACGAACGCCTTTCTGTGCTACGTCAGAACCATTTCGACTATGAAGATGAGCGCGTGATTGACGTCGTTATCATGGGGAACGAGCAACTTTACAGCATAATGAAAGAGAAAGATGCCATTTACATGAAGGAAGATTTTTCTGATGAAGATGGTGTTCGTGCTGCTGAATTAGAAGGTGAGTTTGCTGAACTTGGTGGCTGGGAAGCTGAAAGTGAAGCTTCTCAATTGCTCCAAAACCTCAACATTTCAGAAGACCTCCACTACCAAAACATGAGCGAATTGACCAACGGTGAGAAGGTTAAGGTTCTCTTAGCTAAGGCCCTCTTTGGTAAGCCTGACGTTCTTCTTTTGGACGAGCCAACCAACGGTCTCGACATCCAATCCATCAACTGGCTCGAAGATTTCTTGATTGACTTTGAAAATACGGTTATCGTCGTGTCCCACGACCGCCACTTCTTAAACAAAGTATGTACCCATATGGCCGACCTAGACTTCGGTAAAATCAAGATTTTCGTTGGTAACTACGACTTCTGGAAACAATCCAGTGAATTAGCAGCTAAACTACAAGCTGACCGTAATGCCAAAGCAGAAGAAAAAATCAAGGAACTACAAGAATTCGTTGCCCGTTTCTCTGCTAATGCCTCTAAGTCTAAGCAAGCTACTTCACGTAAGAAGATGTTGGACAAAATCGAGTTGGAAGAAATCATTCCTTCTAGCCGTAAGTACCCATTTATCAACTTCAAATCAGAACGTGAAATCGGTAATGACCTCCTAACAGTTGAAAACTTAAAAGTTGTCATCGATGGTGAAACGATTCTTGACAATATCAGCTTTATCCTGCGTCCAGGTGACAAGACTGCTCTTATTGGTCAAAACGACATCCAAACAACTGCTCTCATTCGTGCTCTTATGGGCGATATTGAATATGAAGGTACTGTCAAGTGGGGTGTCACTACTAGTCAATCCTACTTACCAAAAGACAATACTCGTGACTTCGATACAAACGAATCTATCCTTGATTGGCTCCGTCAATTTGCCAGCAAGGAAGAAGATGACAATACCTTCTTGCGCGGTTTCTTGGGACGTATGCTCTTCTCGGGTGATGAGGTTAACAAACCTGTAAACGTCTTGTCAGGGGGCGAAAAAGTGCGCGTGATGTTGTCAAAACTCATGCTCCTCAAGTCAAATGTCTTGGTCTTAGATGATCCAACCAACCACTTGGACTTGGAGTCAATTTCCAGTCTGAACGATGGTTTGAAAGCTTTTAAAGAGTCCATCATCTTTGCCAGCCACGACCACGAATTTATTCAAACTTTAGCAAACCATATCATCGTCATTTCTAAAAACGGTGTTATCGATCGAATCGACGAAACTTAT
The DNA here is from genome assembly GCF_019754115.1 of Streptococcus sp. 2018110. Classification (NCBI taxonomy): domain Bacteria; kingdom Bacillati; phylum Bacillota; class Bacilli; order Lactobacillales; family Streptococcaceae; genus Streptococcus; species Streptococcus sp. 2018110. The sequence continues at coordinate 39,013 of NZ_JAIJZO010000011.1, forward strand.
GATGAATTCTTGGAAAATGCTGAAGTACAGGCTAAAGTACAAGAACTTTGGAAAGCATAATAAAAAGGCGATTTATTCGCCTTTTCTTTTAAATCTATGAAAAAAATATTTACAAAAACATCCATTTATTATCTCTTCTCTTTCCTTATTCCGCTGACTATTATTTCTATCGTCTTAGCATTTCAAGGAATCTGGTGGGGAAGTGATACAACAATATTGGCCAGTGATGGCTTCCACCAGTATGTTATTTTTAATCAAACATTACGAAATACTTTACACGGAGACGGCTCTTTATTTTACACATTTTCAAGTGGTTTAGGACTCAATTTTTATGCCCTATCCTCCTATTACCTAGGTTCATTCCTATCTCCAATTGTCTTTTTCTTTGATTTACAATCCATGCCTGACGCTATCTATCTTGTCACTATTGTCAAATTTGGATTGACTGGGTTGTCAACTTATGTCAGCCTAAAGGGTATCCATAAAAATTTGAAAGAAGAATGGGCACTATTACTCGCTACTAGTTTTTCTCTGATGAGTTTTAGTACAAGTCAATTAGAAATAAACAACTGGCTAGACGTTTTTATACTCCTCCCACTCGTTCTTCTTGGATTGCATCGATTATTAAAAAAACAGGGTCCGATTCTCTACTACATAACATTAACATGCTTGTTTATCCAAAACTATTACTTCGGGTATATGGTGGCTATTTTTCTAACATTATGGACATTGGTTCAATTATCATGGATAAATAGTCAGAGAATCAAAAGATTTATCAACTTTACAATAGTGTCAATTTTATCTGCTCTAAGCAGCATGTTCATGTTGTTACCAACCTACTTGGATTTAAAAACTCATGGTGAAACATTTACAAAAATTGTCAACCTAAAAACCGAAGACTCTTGGTATCTGGACTTCTTTGCAAAAAACTTAGTTGGTAGCTTTGATACAACAAAATTCGGTTCTATTCCCATGATCTCTGTTGGTCTCGTTCCACTAATACTCGCTTTATTATTCTTTACATTAAAAGAAATAAAACCAACTGTCAAACTCTCCTATGCTCTATTCTTTACATTCATTATTTCAAGTTTCTACTTACAACCACTCAATCTTTTTTGGCAAGGTATGCATGCGCCAAACATGTTCCTCTATCGTTATGCATGGGCTCTATCAATAACCGTTATCTATTTAGCAGCAGAGACATTGGTACGACTACGTCAAGTAAGTATTAAAAATTTTACTCTGATTGTTTCATTTTTACTCATTTGCTTTGCTTCTACCTTTATTTTTAGAGATCATTATGAGTTTCTAATGGATGTAAATTTCCTACTCACACTAGAATTTCTAATAGCCTACTTCATTCTTTTTGTAGCAATGATTCACTATAAATCATCCTTAAAATGGATTAATATTGTTTTATTGTTCTTCACTTTCTTAGAACTTGGATTACATAGTCATTATCAGGTTCAGGGGATTTCTGATGAATGGCATTTCCCTAGCCGATCAAACTATGAAGAAAAATTGACAGATATTGACAGTATTGTAAAGTCTACAAAGACTACAACTGATTCATTTTATCGTATAGAACGTCTATTACCACAAACTGGCAATGATAGCATGAAATTCAATTACAACGGTATTTCTCAATTCTCCTCCATTCGAAATCGTGCTTCCAGCTCAGTACTAGATAAGCTCGGTTTCCGTTCAGACGGTACCAATTTGAATCTTCGTTATCAGAATAATACAATTATTGCTGATAGCCTATTCGGAATCAAATATAATTTAGCTACTACGGACCCAAATAAGTTTGGTTTCACACTGAATCAGAGTCAGTCTACTATTAATCTTTACGAAAATAGTTTTAATCTAGGGTTAGCCCTATTGACTGAAGGGATTTACAAAGATGTCAATTTTACAAATCTGACTCTCGATAATCAAACAAATTTTCTTAATCAACTAACAGGGTTATCTCAAAAATACTACCACACTTTATCAGATGTTGTTTCACAAAATACAGTTGAACTGAGCAATCGAATGACTGTCAATAAAGTTGACAATGAGGATGCTGCAAAAGCAACTTTCTTAGTAAATATACCTGCAAATAGCCAAGTATACTTAAATTTGCCAAATTTAACATTCTCAAATGAGAATCAAAAAAAGGTTGTCATTACTGTCAATAATCAGTCAAGTGAGTTTACACTAGATAATGCTTTCTCTTTCTTCAATGTGGGGAGCTTTACTACAGATGTACAAGTTCAAGTCGATGTATATTTTCCTGAAAATAATCAAGTTTCTTTTGATAAACCACAATTTTATCGATTGGACTTATTAGCTTTCCAACAGGCTATTTCCATTCTCCAAGAAAAACAAGTAGTAACAAAAACTGATAGTAATAAAGTAACCGTTGATTTTGTAACCGATAAAGAAGCCTCGCTCCTCCTTACTTTACCCTATGATAAAGGATGGAATGCAACCATTGATGGTAAACCTATCAAAATCCAAAAAGCGCAAGAGGGTTTTATGAAAGTAGATGTAAGTCCAGGTCAAACTAAACTAGTTTTAACCTTTATACCAAATGGTTTCTATCTAGGTTTACTGATTTCTTTTGGTGCAGTTTTTGTATTTTTCTCCTATCAATTCATTAGATACTATTATTCTAAGAACCGAGAATCCTAAACTTTCTCGGTTTTTTCTTGTAAACAACAAAAAACCTTGATTTCTCAAGGTTTCCTATGCTTTATCTACTCCGCCAACAGATAATTGTACGTTAAAATAAGTTAAAATAGATAACAAAAATAGCGATAATCAAGGGTTTGTCACTTATCTATGGAGTAATGAAAAGAAGGAATTTGACCAAATTTTGACCACATGAAATTTTATAAAATATTTATGTATTTCCTAAATTATGCAGAATTTTTATAAAAATACAGTCTGACCAAGTTTTGACAAAGAAGCATTTCGGAGTAACTAAAAAATTTAAAATTCTATTAACATTCCTAAAAATTGTTGGAATAGCGTAGTCTTTCCGAAATTTTTAGGAATCCAAAAAATCTTCCTACAATAAGTAAGAAGATTTTTTCATTTTAGCCATCTATCCTTGTTTGCGTCTTCTTGCACTTGCAAGACCAAGGCTAGATAATACTGACACACCTGCGAGTGCCAACAAACTTGTTTGCTCCCCTGTGTTTGGCAAGATCTTAGCACGTTCAACACGTGAATAAGTAATTTTGTCACCAACCTGCGTTATGCCAGCTTGTTTTCCAATTTTAGTATGCACTACAGATGTTGCTTTCTTCCCATCAACGTAGTCAATAACTACCCCGTTAGCATCTAGTACTGGGGTAGCAATACCGCCTGCATTGTTGATAGCTTCAGCCTTAGCCTTCAACTCAGCCAAGCGTTTAGCCTCAGCCTCAGCACGGTCTTGTTCCGCCTTCAGGTTAGCCAACTCTTCGTAGCGAGCAGTTTTCTCAGTTGCATTAGCTTTAAGGGTTGCAAGTAACTCCTTAGCAGTCTCATACTCTGCACGAGCAACTGCAAGGGCTTGATTAGCTTCAGTAAGCTTAGCAGTCAAGACTGTAAGAACTGCACCCTTGTCAACCAAAGCCTTAGCAAGTTCATTGTACTTAGCAGTAGCTTTTTCAGAGTCAGATTTAGCTGTGCTTTGTTTAGCAATAGCATCAGTAAGGGTAAGTTGTGCAACCTGGTCAGCCTTCTTAAGCACTTCCAGAGTTTCTTTTTCTTGTGCAAGTACCCCTTGGGCTTTTTCATCTGCTGAGCGAGCCTCTACCAGTTCAGCTTTAGCTTTAGAAAGGGCGTTAGCCTTATCGATAGCACTAGCCTTAGCTACGGCAAGAGTTTCCTTAGCAGACTGCAAGGATGCTTGGTCTTTTTCAAGTTGAGTTTCAGCATCTTTTACTGCTTGCTCAAGAGCAGGAATATCTACTGTACCTGACTTCAAGTCAGAAAGTTGTTTTTGAGCATCTGCAAGGGCTTGTTGTGCATTAACGTATGCAGTATTTGCATTTTGGTAAGCTACATTTGCTGTTTGGGCATTAGCCAAAGCAGTATCATAAGCTGATTGAGCTGCTGCGACTGCTGATTCGTCTACTACTGTTTTAGTTACTGTTTCGTAAATAGGGGTAGTTGTTGTAGTACCACCTGTTACTGTTGAATACTTATTAACAATTGGGGTACCTACAGTATCGCTAAATGTAACAACAACCTTAGGTACACGTTCCCCATGACCGTCCTTGAATGACAATACATCTAAAGATACCCCTACAGAACTTTCACCTTCTACAAGACCCAACACCTTAAGGGCTGTAGAAAAATCAGAGTTGTTTCCAACACCATTTACAATATTGTAAAGAGGGCGATACAACTGATGACCTACCGCTGCCACTACCATAGACTTCAACTCTGCCATTGTAGAAACAGTTGCATCTCTATCATCAAATTGAGCGATATTTGCAATATTGTTAATGATTGTAGTGTTTTCGTTATTTGCAATACTTTTAGCAATAACTGTAACATCATTAATTGTTCCAGTAGCTTTTGTAAAGAAACCACTAGCAACAAGCTGGTCATGAGTCATACCTTGGTAATTAGCAAACATACCATTAAACAAAGCATCTGTAGTACTGTTTGCTACTGACACACTAGACTTGGTTACATCCAACAAAGGAGTACCTAGTTTAGAACGTAATTCATTAACCAATGAGGCATAGAAAAGGCTCAAGTCTGTGCGTTGCTCTTCTGTAAGGTCATGAACCTTTACAAGAGTAGAGTTATCTGTATCTGAGAAAGAGTAACGAAGATTCTCAGTCCAAGATTGGAACTCTGCAACAGTTGGCGATGCCAACAAGTCACGAACGTTCACTTTAACAGAAACAGTAGAGCCTCCGCTCTGATAAGAAATTCCTTTAGCTAGAGCAGACTCAATATCGGCAATTGTTCCTGTACCATTAGCGTAGTTTTGAATAGCCTTCAGATAATCTGAGTTGGTTACAACACCATTTACACCCGAGAAGCGACCTGACTGAGCAACACCAGTATTTAATGTAGACGTACCGCCAGTAGTCTTAGTCTTAGTACCAACCTGAACAGTTTCAGTTACAGTAGTACCCGCCTTGGCAGTATCAAGAGCTGATTTAGTGGTAGATACTTCTTTATCGGCGTCTGACTTAGCTTTAGTTGCATTTGCCAAAGCATTTGCAGTTGAGTCAACATCAGCTTCCTTAGACGCTACTACCCCTTCTTGAGTTGCGATAGCTTGAGCCTTGTCGGTTTCAGCCAACTGTGCAGACTCAAGAGCCTGTTTAGCTTCTGCTAAGTCAGTAGTATCTTTAGCAACAGCTTCAGTAAGAGTATCTACATCCTTCTGAAGTTGAGTTGTATCCGTAGTACCTGAAAGGTCTGCTACTTTCTTCTCGGCATCGGCAACCGCACTTGCAGTTTTTTGAGCATTAGCATCAGCATCAGATACAACACCCTCTTGAACAGTTACCGCCACTGCTGTTGCATTTGCAGAATTTTTAGCAGTCTCTACAGTTTCATTAGCTGTAACCAACGCATCAGACTTAGCATCGGCATCAGTTTTAGCATCTGCTACTACCTCTGGTGTGACCTTATTAGCTTCTTCAATTTGAGTATTCAAATCAGAAACCGTAGATTCACCCGTAGCAATAGTTTCTTCTAAACCACCTACAACTGCTTCTTGCTCTGTAACCGCTTGGTTAGCTTGGTCTGCTTCAGCCTTGGCTTCAGACACCTGAGCATCAGTTACCTTAGTTTCAACAACTCCTTCACTTGCACCAGACTCGGCAACCACCTCAACCGAAGTAGACTCAGTACCAGTAACAACCTCCTCAGCACTCACTACCCCACCTACTAGCATTGAAGTAGTCAATACAGATACAACCGCACCAGTACGCAATTTCTTAATGGTTCCATGACCATGGATGTTAGATTTAAGCATAATATATAAACTCCTAAATAGCTTTTTAAAGATATTATACCATATTTTATAGCATTTAAAAGCTATTTTACAAAAATATTCGCTTTTGGAGTAGTTCTTTAAAGATATTAAATACAGTAGTATAGGTTCTAAAAGAGGTATCAACATGAAAACAACAAATTTAAGGGCATATATCGGTAAACGGATTCGTATTCTCAGAATCCAAAAAAACATGACCCAGCAACAACTAGAGGAGTATGCCGACCTCCCTTTAAAATACGCCTATAAACTCGAAAACTTAGAACCAAACATAAAAATCCAAACACTTGAAAAAATCATGTCTGCTCTTGATACAGATGTAGAAACATTTTTTGATATCTCGCTAAAAGAAAACAACCCTCTGACCAATCAATTACTGTCCCTGCTTGCTGAGCTCCCTAAAGATAAACAAGAGCGACTCTTAAAACTTATGATAAATTTAATAGAAGAAGTTGAAAAATAAGCCAAGTCGAAAAATGACTTGGCTTTTTGCATGCTCTAATCTATGTAATTATCAAATCCGTTTCGTGTTTGAACAGATTTGATAAACTGTTCAACATTCTCCCAGTCCTCAAACTCCTCAACTATCTTAAACATTTCCAATCGTTCAGCTAGTTGGCAAAATACTGTAACATTCTCCTCTGATTCAAAAATCTTTTCAATTAAAGGGAGATAATCAAGCACATTCGTTAATAGTTGCTCATTTTGTAATAACATAGGTAGAGCATAATGACAATTACTTGATTTCTTCATCTTCTCCAATATCTTAGGGAATTCTTTGTTTTCAATTCGATGCTCAATAATGTCCGTAACCTTGTCCATAATTACTTTATCATTGTTTTGAATGCCTTCGTATATTTTTTCACTTAATTCACTAAATATTTCATTTTCAAAGATAGCATTATAAGCTCTATCACTAATAGCTGTTTTGGACGTAGAAGGGTTTCCTTGGAAGATTTTTTCTAGTGTTTTAACACCTACTTTAGAATCAATCATATCATCGACGTATTCTAATATTGCTTTGTATCCTTTTTCTTCAGCTGAAAGTTCTTGAAATTCCTTGAATTCCTCTAAATCTTCAACAAAGTTCAGAGTTATACAAGCTAGTAATAATTTTTCTTGTTGTTCAACAACATCTATAGACATAAATAGCACCTCACATATTTTTCATTAGATTAGCATAACCGATGAACAAATTCAAGTGTACTTTATTCCGTTAGTGAAAGTGGAAAAAGCCTATTACATCAGTACCTAGACGTTAGGTAGAAACTGAATTATTTGTATGTTATTCTCGTAGTGTGAGATAGCTATCACACAACATTATTTACCCACATGGGTTAGAAAAGAGGTGGCTCATGGAAGCTACACAAGTAACAATTCAAGGGCGCTTGCTCGGGGCATCGGAAGTAAAAGATTTTACGTCTGGGCACAGTACTGGTCAAATCCAACTCTCTATCGGAATACGCTCGTTAGAGGGGCGTTTTAGTCAGACAAATATAAAAGTTGATACCGTGAATATATCAGACTTTACAACTTTGTTTGATGAAAAAGTAGAAATTACTCTTGATAATGTTTCTATCAATGCCTACACAAGTGGGAATCGCGGTGCGCTTTCAGTCAAAGCTAAGTCTGCTTTTATTGAGTTGGTTTAGTGGCTAGGGGGATTCCTCCTAGCCATAGAAAGGACTTTTTATGACAATTTTGTCTTGGTTAATTATCTTATTTGCTGGATTTCTTTATTTTGCTCTTAGAATTAGCGAGATTAAAGAAAAACAGAAACAGGCTCAAATACTTCAATTAAACCTCCCAACAATCATAGCAGATATTGAACAGGTAATTGAAAAAACTGCAACTGTTTCAGGGCAAAAACTTCTTTTTGATAGTCGCTATATTCGATACTTGCAAACTAGCAGTGATTATCGTTCTCACCTTATTCGTTTTCCTGTTATGCTATCTAAAAAGCCTGTTGAGGAAGAAGAAAGCTATATCCAACAAGTTTTTCTGACACAATTTAGTAAATTTCTGGTTGATTCTATAACTTATGAAAATTGGTCAGACAAAGGGAAGTCGTTATATATTACACCCAAATTTGGAGAACTGTTGAGGTATAACAATCAGTATTATCTCAATTTGGAAATTCAATTTTCCTATAGTTCTAATTAGGAGTGTGAACAGATGAAATGTTTTCTTGATAAAAAGCTTTTTGATGCTGGAAATCACTTCTTCTGGGATATACCAGTTGAGCGTGTACCACACGCTCTTTTAGTAGGTTCCAGCGGTTCTGGTAAGACTTATGCGACAAAAATTTTTTTAGCACGTTTTGCACACACCTACCCTAGAGCCACGTTTCTGATTGGCGACTATAAGGCTGATTCTGACTTTGCTTTTTTAGATGGATGTAAAGGATTTAAGCGTTTTAATGATGTCGCAGAACTCCTTACTTTAGCATTATCAATTCTTGAAAACCGTCAAAAGGGGCTTGATAAGTCCAGAGAATTTGTAGTAGTCTGCTTTGATGAATTTACTGCATGGCAAAATAGCCTTGATAAGAAGGAGCGTGACCAAGCTATAAAAGACTTTACACGTCTTATTCAATTATCACGGTCATTTTCTATATTTGTAGTCGTTTCCCAGCAGGACGCTCATAAGTCAACACTTGGCTTATCACGTGATTCCATAGGTACAGTGATTGCACTAGGTAAATTGTCTAAAGAAACGGTCTCAATGCTCTTCTCTGATGAAAAAGAGAACATCATAAGAAATAACTCCCGAGGGGTAGGATATATGAAAATCAATGGAAAAGAGAGTCGTCACATCATAGTACCTAGTTATAACATGCGACCGCTAGAAAATTTGATTCTGGAAGCTGTGCAGCGTTCAGACCGTTATTTTTAATTTGATGAGGCTGTTGCCCCGTAGCCTTCAGGCGAAGGATTGGCTTACAGCCTCGCCAGCTTTAGCTGGCTAACGGGGATAATGTAATAACCCCCGTTCCATTATTTCCTAGATTCTTTGCTTTACACATTCCACTTTAGGGAAGGAACTTACTACCATTACAAAAGGCTGTCAAAGCAAGCATTTACCTGCTAAATAAAACTTAGGGTGACTATAGCTTCATATCATGGGAAAATTAAATCATAGGAATTTCGCTACTCGGTAGCAATAGTTAACTAAAATAAAACCTACCGCCCAGTTAACTATCAATTTATAGGCGGATAAAAGGACGTAAATTATGTTTTGTAAAAACGAAATTGAAGAGTATCTTCAAAAAGATACTAACCGTAAACCTGTAATTATGACCAGCATTGATGAAGTAACATTCGTCATCAAGCCAACAGAAGATACTGTAGGAGAGTCTCTTGCTAATTGGTTTCAAATTGCTTCATCGCTATCAGAAATAATGGCTGAGAAACTATCTTTGCCTATTCTCTTTGGAGAGTATATTCCTCTAAAGATACCACCAGCAGGCTATACAGATGGATTCACCTTTCAAGACTTGCCTTACTATTTTGCTATTGCTTGGCATCAGACCAACTTTACAATGGGTATTATATTAAAGTTCAGTGCATCTGCATTGTCGCAATATAAATCTAGTTATCAAGACTTCAATGGTAAAGCAATCGACGTCCACAACATGGCACATTTACTGGACGAGGATTACTATGAATTACGTCTTTCACGTATTGACTTTGCCATTGACTATTTTAACTATAAGTTAACTGTCAATGACCTCTACCAAGGATTGAAAACAAAGAAATACATCATTACCAATAACAAGGGGCGTAAAAATATATCAAAAATTAGTGCTCAAGAGGTAAATGGATATGCACAAACTGTTTATATTGGTAGCAAGAAAAAGAATATTAACGCTTTACTTCGCATCTATAATAAGTACCAGGAGCAATTAGATAATCAGGGACGATATATGCACCTCACAAAATTTTGTGATTCTTGGATTCGTATGGAAGCTTCCTATAAAGGAATTTATAGTAAGCAAATCCTAGCTCTGCTACTAACATTAGATAGCTCTGAGGACTTGAGCAAGCTAATTGTTAATAAGATACTTGATAAATATTGCTTCTTTGATACAACTACTGGAGAAGCTATTGATGTAACAAGTGATTTAATAAAAGGTATGGGAGACTTTCCAGCACTAGAATCATTATCTTCAAGGAATAATGACCTGATGGCAACAATATTATATTTAATGAAAGGTAGTGGCTTTTATCCACTTCTACGGAAAATAGAAACAATATGGGGAACAGAAGCACGTAACCACTTCATCATCAGACTAATTCAAGAGTATGAGGCCAACTACACCCCAAACACAGATGTAGGAATATGGTTATCTAAGTTTGGTGACAAACTCTCTAATCTTAATTTTAAAGATTTACTTGAAGATGCTTTTCAAATTTTTTATCAAAAAAACAACATCAACCCTAAAAATTCCGCCAAGAACAATAAGAATGATGTTGCCGATTAACTGAGATAAGACTAGGCTTATCCCTAGTCTATTATCTCATAATTTAGAAGGGAGATAAAGTCATGGAAATAAATAAATTTACTATTGACTTAGCAAATATCACTATTAAGCTTCCTGATTCGAAGATTATTGTAGATAAAGATGAATATGAAAGACTGAAGAAAAGTGCTGTAGCAGGTCACTATATGACACTAAACGATGTCCTAGAAATGCTCTCTGTATCTCGTCCATGGCTACTTGAAAATGTCCTATATAAGCCAATTATTCGCAAACAAATTGATATTGACCAAAACCCAAACGGATTTGTAAAATATCCTCAGAATCGAGGAGGTCGATATTTCTTTTTAGCTACTAAAACACGTGAATTTTTCGAACAGAATTTTCTAGAAATTTTCAAATAATTATGCTATGATAACCAAGACAACCCTTGGTTATCTGCTTTTTATGAAAGTGAGGTAACTATATGGCATCCTATAGACAAAGAGGTAAGAAAAAATTATGGGACTATAGAATCTTTGATGATAAAGGAAAAGTAATAGCTTCAAATTCTGGATTTAGAACTAAAAAAGAAGCTGAACTTGAAGCAATCGAAATTGAGCTTAGACTTCTAAAAGGGGCTAACATTGATAGACAAATTAGTTTACATGAACTTTGGAAAAAATGGTATGAGCTACATATCGTTCCTTTAAATAAAAAACAGGCGACACTAAACAAACACATAAAACGTGGCAAACTAATTGAAGAATTTTTCGGAAATATGCCTCTGGTAAATATAAAGGCTAGTCGCTACCAACTCTTTATCAATCAATTTGCTAAAACTAATGGTCGTGATAATGTTGCTCGTTTAAATTCTGAAGTTAAGAAAGTTCTAGAATTTGCTAAGCAAGACCGACTTGATTTCCATGACTTTACAATAGGTGTAAAGATAACTGGATTAGAACCAGCAAAATCAAAAGAAGATAAGTATATTCATAGTAAAGCAGATTATAAAAAATTAGTTAATTATCTTTACAATAATGTAAACTATACTGACAACTTAGTTTACTATCTTCTTTACATACAGTTAAAAACTGGTATGAGATTTGGAGAGGTGTTAGGCTTAACTTGGGATTGCATACTTTGGAAAAGCAAAGAGATTGTAACTTATAGGCGATACGATTCAGCGAAAAATGAGTTTACAGACCCTAAAACAAAAACATCTGTACGAAATATTCCTATTGATGATACTGTAATAGAGGTACTTGATAAATTGCTAAAAGAGCAAGATACAATTGATTTCGATAATCCAAATAATCTTCTATTTGTTAATCCAATTTATGGTGTACCTTCAAATAAAACTGTCAATACTTGTCTCAGTGAACTGCTTCATCAATTAAATATAACTCCAAAAGTCCTAACTGCTACTGGTATACGTCATACCTACATCAGTATTTTACTTGCTGAAGGAATCGATATTTGGACACTATCAAAAATCGTAGGTCATAAAGACACAAAGCAGATTATAGAAACCTACTCTCATCTTATTAAGGAAAAAGAAGAGGAAGAGACTGAAAAAATTAGGAAAATCATGTCAGCAACTACTTGACCGTTTTTTGACCAAATTTCCCTTTTGTATTATTATTCATACCACTTTTTCAATATTTTTTTAATTTAATCTGAAAAACAAACAAAATTGAAATAACTGTAAATTCATTGACCAAGTTTTGACCAAAACAACAAAAAACCTTGATTTCTCAAGGTTTCCTCTGCTTTATTTACTCCGCCAACAGGGCTCGAACCTGTGACATCATGATTAACAGTCATGCGCTCTACCAACTGAGCTATGGCGGAAGAAATAGTCCGTACGGGATTCGAACCCGTGTTACCGCCGTGAAAAGGCGGTGTCTTAACCCCTTGACCAACGGACCATTTTTAGAACAATAACTAGTATAATACATGTGACTTTGTTTGTCAATACATTTTTTTGATTTTTTATTGTATTGACAGAGTGCTTTGTTTAATGTAAAATAAAATGGTTAAGGTTCCATAGCTCAGCTGGATAGAGCATTCGCCTTCTAAGCGAACGGTCGCAGGTTCGAATCCTGCTGGAATCATTTAGACCTACCTCGAGTAGGTCTTTTTTCTTGCCATAATTCATAATTAATATATAAAACTGGCAAAATCAGACCAATAAGGGCATATTCTTCAAATTGGAAGGATAGGTGAGTAGATATGATGACACCTAGCATAAATCCTATAATGGTCAATAAGATGTTTCTACCTGTTTTTCTAAGTTCTGAATCTTTTTCAATAACTCCTTTAAACCAGAGGTAAGCAGCATTTTTGACGTTCCCTGTCATCATCACATTGGCATACGGAGCACCTCGTAACCTTCTAAATGTTTCTACTTGAATAGAGGCTACGAAGGCTAGGCTAGCAATTGTAAAAGACGCAGGCATAATAGGTGAGAAAATGATAGTTAGTAAAATAAGAACTAACATCATTACACTACTACCAAAGTGCCAAGACCATGTTTGTTTTTCAAAATACCTTCTTGCTAAGTAGGTAAAAAATTGTCCGAATACAAAAAATAAAATGGGAATGGAAAAATTAACTACCTGCGCAAAGTCACCTTTAGCTAAAAAATAAGCTAGGGAAATAACATTTCCAGATTGTACACCAGCAAAGCGACCACCCTGAGTCACAAAAGTAAAGGCATTTAAATAACCACTGATAAACGTTAATGAACAAGCAATTCTCAATCCCTCAAAAACACGATAATCTTTTTGATTCATTTTCACTCCTTGTTTCACGTGAAACTACTTATGATATGGGCTTCCCTGCTGAATCATAAATGCACGATAAATCTGCTCGATGAGAACTAATTTCATTAGTTGATGGGGAAGTGTCAACTGTCCAAAACTCATCAACAAATTAGCTCTTTTTTTAATACAAGAATCGAGACCCAAACTACCACCGATGATAAAAGTTATATCTGAATACCCATTTACTGCAATATCAGATAGCTTTTGACTAAATCCTTCCGATGGAAATTGTTTCCCTTCTATCGCTAAGGCAATGACAAAATCTCGCTCTCCAATTTTAGACATAATTCTATCGGCTTCTTTTTTTAATATTTGTTCATTCTCTGCCTGACTGGCTTTATCTGGTGTTTTTTCATCAGGAAGCTCAATCATATCCAACTTAGTAAATCGTCCCAATCGTTTACTATATTCTGCAATACCTTCTTTGAGGTACTTTTCTTTCAATTTTCCAACGGTAATCAATTTTATTTTCATAAAATAATTGTAACATATCCACAAGCATACGACAGAAAATATTTTTAGAAAATCAGGATATGGCTACAGTTTTTCACACAATTCACAGAGTTATCCACAGGTTGTGGATTGATTTTTGAAAACTTTAAGCTATAATTAAGAAAGCAAGAGTAATCTTAAGGAAAATTAAAGAAATGGAAAGGATTCCTTATATGAAAAAATATTTGAAATTTGCGATTCTATTTGTAATTGGATTTTTTGGGGGGCTTATCGGGGCCTTATCAGCCTCTTTCTTCCAACCACAGGTTCAACAAGCAAATTCTGCTATCACTAGTGTCAGCAATGTTCAATATAATAATGAAACTTCCACCACAAAAGCTGTAGAGAAAGTACAAAATGCTGTTGTGTCTGTTATTAATTACCAAAAGTCAGCCAACAATAGTCTTGGTGCTATCTTTGGAAATATTGAATCATCTGACGAACTAGCTGTTGCTGGAGAGGGGTCTGGGGTTATCTATAAAAAAGATGGTCAATATGCCTATATTGTGACAAATACACATGTTATTAATAACGCAGAAAAGATTGATATTCTTTTAGCATCTGGAGAAAAAATCAGCGGTGAACTCGTTGGTTCCGATACCTATTCTGATATAGCTGTTATAAAAATATCAGCAGATAAAGTCACTACTGTTGCTGAATTTGCTGATTCCGATACAATTAAAGTTGGAGAAACTGCTATCGCAATTGGTAGTCCTCTAGGTAGTGTCTACGCCAATACAGTTACTCAAGGTATTATTTCCAGCCTAAGTCGGACAGTTACTTCACAATCAGAAGACGGACAAACAATCTCAACCAATGCTATTCAAACCGATACAGCTATCAACCCAGGAAACTCTGGTGGACCATTGATTAATATCCAAGGACAAGTTATTGGTATCACCTCTAGCAAAATCACCTCAAGTTCTGTAAGTAGCTCTGGTGTGGCTGTGGAAGGTATGGGATTTGCTATTCCTGCAAATGATGCCGTAGCTATTATCAATCAACTTGAAAAAGATGGAAAAGTTAGCCGACCTGCTCTTGGAGTTCATATGGTTAACTTGACGACCTTGTCAACTAGTCAATTGGAAAAAGCTGGATTATCAAATACGGAATTAACATCCGGTGTAGTAATTGTCTCTACACAAAGTGGGCTACCTGCAGATGGAAAATTAGAAACTTTTGATGTTATTACTGAGATTGACGGAGAAGCTATTCAAAATAAGAGTGACCTCCAGAGCGCTCTCTACAAACATCAAATTGGAGATACAATCACTGTAACTTATTACCGCAATAATCAGAAACAAACTGTTGACATTAAGTTGACACATTCTACAGAAGAACTTAGCGAATAATTGACAAATGAGACTTTACACAATTGTAAAGTCTCATTTTTTTTGCTAGAATAAGGATATATGGAAGAATTACGTACACTAAATATTTCAGAAATCCATCCCAATCCCTATCAGCCAAGAATTCATTTTGATGAAAAGGAGCTACTTGAGCTTGCTCAATCTATTAAGGAAAATGGCTTAATTCAACCGATTATTGTAAGAAAATCTTCTATTATCGGATACGAATTATTAGCTGGAGAAAGAAGGTTGCGAGCCAGTCAATTAGCTGAACTGACTACAATACCAGCAGTGGTAAAAGAACTGACTGATGATGATTTACTCTATCAGGCTATCATAGAGAATCTGCAGCGTTCTAACTTAAATCCGATAGAAGAAGCAGCCTCTTATCAAAAATTGATTAGTAGAGGGTTAACACATGATGAAGTTGCTCAAATCATGGGAAAATCAAGACCATATATCAGTAATTTATTGCGCCTACTAAATCTATCATCTCAGACTAAACAAGCTGTAGAAGAAGGAAAAATTTCACAAGGGCACGCGCGACAATTGGTGTCATTTTCAGAAGAAAAGCAAGCCGAATGGGTTCAACTCATTTTATCAAAAGATTTAAGTGTGCGTACGCTTGAAAAATTAATAGCTGCAAATAAGAAAAAACACACTAAGCTTAAACAACGCGACCAATTTTTAAAAGAACAGGAAGATTCACTCAGTAAAACTCTTGGAACAGCTACAAAAATTCTCAAGAAGAAAAACGGGAGCGGAGAAATTCGAATTAGCTTTAATGACCTCGATGAATTCGAAAGAATTATCAACAATTTAAAATAGACTTGTTTACAATTTATTTTTATAAACACTCTTTTCCACACTAAAATCATTACAAAAAGTCAGGACCAGCAAAGGTTCTGACTTTTATTCACATCTTGTGGAAAACTTTTCTTAACAGTGTGGATTTTAAAAATTATCTGTGGAAAACTTTTGTTTTTTATGGTACACTATTCTAACGAATATAATGTGAAAGGGGGAAAATATGAACCAAGAACAACTTTTTTGGCAACGATTTATTGAATTGGCAAAAGTAAATTTTAAGCCATCTATTTATGATTTTTATGTCGCTGATGCAAAATTACTCGGAATCAACCAGCAAGTTGCCAATATTTTCTTAAATCGTCCATTTAAAAAAGATTTCTGGGAAAAAAACTTCGAAGAGTTAATGATTGCCGCTAGTTTTGAAATCTACGGAGAGCCTCTTGCCATCCAATATCAATTTACAGAGGATGAACAGGA
Organism: Streptococcus sp. 2018110; assembly: GCF_019754115.1. Classification (NCBI taxonomy): domain Bacteria; kingdom Bacillati; phylum Bacillota; class Bacilli; order Lactobacillales; family Streptococcaceae; genus Streptococcus; species Streptococcus sp. 2018110. The sequence continues at coordinate 55,426 of NZ_JAIJZO010000011.1, forward strand.
GATTAAGAACATTACAAACGCAAGAAGTTCAGTGGTTCACCAGGTACAGACACCTGAGCCGGCTACGCCTCAAGAAACTTTTAAACCGGTTCATTCTGACATAAAATCCCAGTACACCTTTGCTAATTTTGTACAAGGAGACAATAATCACTGGGCAAAGGCTGCAGCTTTAGCTGTATCTGATAACCTAGGTGAGCTCTACAATCCATTATTCATTTTTGGTGGTCCTGGTCTTGGAAAAACTCATATTTTAAATGCGATTGGAAATAAGGTTCTAGCCGATAATCCCCAGGCAAGGATAAAATATGTCTCATCGGAAACATTCATCAATGAATTTTTAGAACACCTCCGTCTCAATGATATGGAAAGTTTCAAAAAAACCTATCGCAATCTGGACTTACTTCTAATTGATGACATTCAGTCTCTCCGTAATAAAGCAACAACACAGGAAGAATTTTTCCATACTTTTAATGCGCTTCATGAAAAAAATAAGCAGATTGTACTCACAAGTGACCGTAATCCCGATCACTTAGACAATTTGGAAGAAAGACTAGTAACACGTTTCAAATGGGGGTTAACCAGTGAAATCACTCCACCTGATTTTGAAACACGTATCGCAATTTTACGTAACAAGTGCGAGAACCTGCCTTATAACTTTACAAATGAGACGCTATCCTATCTAGCTGGGCAATTTGATTCGAACGTACGTGACCTTGAAGGTGCCTTAAAAGATATCCATTTGATAGCCACTATGCGGCAACTGTCTGAGATAAGTGTCGAGGTTGCTGCTGAGGCTATTCGATCAAGAAAACAAACAAATCCACAAAACATGGTTATTCCTATTGAGAAAATCCAAACCGAAGTGGGAAATTTCTACGGTGTCAGCTTGAAAGAATTAAAAGGTTCTAAGCGTGTTCAACATATCGTTCACGCGCGACAAGTTGCTATGTTTTTAGCACGTGAAATGACAGACAATTCCCTTCCAAAAATTGGGAAAGAATTTGGTAATCGAGACCATACAACCGTTATGCATGCATACAATAAAATAAAAACTCTCCTCTTGGATGATGAGAATTTAGAAATAGAGATTACCAGTATAAAAAATAAACTTCGTTAACCTGTGTATAACTTTTAAAAAAACTTCTGTTTTTTCCACAAGTTGTGAACAAGTTAATTTCCGCAGTTTTATTGGTCTTTCATCACTTTTCCACAGAATACACAGAGACTACTATTACTATTAACCTTATAGATAATAAATAAAGGAGAATCCATGATTCAATTTTCTATTAATAAAAATATATTTCTACAAGCACTTAGTATTACTAAACGGGCAATCAGTACAAAAAATGCTATTCCAATTCTTTCAACAGTAAAAATTACAGTAACTAGTGAAGGAATCACTTTAACTGGTTCAAATGGACAAATCTCGATTGAACATTTTATTTCTATTCAAGATGAAAATGCAGGACTTTTGATCAGTTCTCCAGGTTCCATTCTCTTAGAAGCTGGTTTCTTTATTAATGTCGTATCCAGCATGCCGGATTTGGTCCTTGACTTCAATGAAATTGAACAAAAGCAAATCGTTTTGACAAGTGGTAAGTCTGAAATCACATTAAAGGGAAAAGAAGCAGAACAGTATCCTCGTTTACAGGAAGTTCCAACTTCAAAACCATTGGTGTTAGAAACCAAAGTATTAAAACAAACAATTAATGAAACAGCATTTGCAGCTTCTACACAAGAAAGTCGTCCTATTCTTACAGGTGTTCATTTTGTTTTAACAGAAAATAAAAATCTAAAAACTGTTGCAACAGATTCACACCGTATGAGCCAACGAAAATTGGTCCTTGATACATCTGGTGATGATTTTAATGTTGTCATTCCAAGTCGTTCTCTCCGTGAATTTACTGCAGTTTTTACAGATGATATTGAAACAGTAGAAGTCTTCTTTTCAAATAATCAAATCCTTTTTAGAAGCGAGCATATTAGCTTCTATACACGCTTATTAGAAGGTACCTACCCTGATACCGACCGCTTAATTCCAACTGAGTTTAAAACAACTGCAATTTTTGATACTGCAAATCTTCGTCACTCGATGGAGCGTGCTCGTCTTCTTTCAAATGCAACGCAAAATGGTACAGTAAAACTGGAAATTGCTAATAATGTTGTATCGGCTCATGTAAATTCTCCAGAAGTTGGACGTGTGAATGAGGAATTAGATACTGTAGAAGTATCAGGTGAAGACTTAGTAATCAGCTTTAACCCAACTTACTTGATAGAAGCATTGAAAGCCACAACTAGTGAACAAGTGAAAATTAGCTTTATCTCTTCTGTCCGTCCATTTACATTGATTCCCAATAATGAAGGGGAAGATTTTATTCAATTGGTTACACCAGTTCGTACCAACTAAGTAATATTAAGAACGGCTAAACTAGCCGTTTTTATGTTATACTAAAAAATAGCACCTAGCTTATTTTTATATATTTAGTGATGGGGAATAAATGACGTTATATATATTAGCTAATCCTAATGCTGGTAGCCATACTGCTGAACATATCATATTCAAAATAAAAGAAAGTTATCCACAGCTTGCAGTTAACATTTTTATGACAGTTGGGCCTGAGGATGAAAAAAGTCAAATAGAGGCTATTTTAAAGGAGTTTGTCAGTAGTGAAGACCAATTAATGATTTTAGGCGGAGACGGCACCCTATCTAAAGCCTTGCGTTTTTGGCCAGCTAGTCTACCGTTTGCTTATTATCCAACAGGATCTGGAAATGATTTTGCAAAAGCAATGAATATAACATCGCTCTATAGAAGTGTAGATGCCATTTTAGAGGGAAAAACAAGTCGGATATATGTTTTAAACAGTTCACACGGAACGGTTGTAAACAGTATGGATTTTGGCTTTGCAGCTCAAGTTATCAATGGTTCAACGAATTCAATTTTGAAAAAAATTCTGAACAAGGTAAAACTTGGGAGGTTAACTTATCTATTCTTTGGTATTAAAACATTATTTTCAAAACAAGCTATAAACTTAGAATTAACTCTTGATGGAAAATCTTATCAGTTAGGTAATCTCTTTTTTATTTCTGTAGCAAATAGTCTTTATTTTGGTGGAGGAATCATGATATGGCCAACAGCAAGTGCTAAAAAGAAGGAAGTAGATATTGTTTACTTCAAAAATGGAAATTTCTACCAACGTCTACAATCATTGTTAGCCTTATTAACGAAGAGGCATGAATCTTCTCATACAATTCAGCATTTAACAGGGCTAGATGTAGTTTTAAAATCAAAAGAAAAATTATTATTGCAAATAGATGGAGAGATATGCACTGCAAATGAGGTAACGTTAACCTATCAGGAAAGAAGTATGTATCTTTAAGGAGGAAGTATGTATCAATTAGGATCCTTTGTCGAAATGAAAAAGCCTCATGCCTGTGTCATCAAATCGACCGGCAAGAAGGCCAATAAATGGGAAGTCATCCGTCTAGGAGCGGATATCAAAATCCGTTGTACCAACTGTGACCATGTAGTCATGATGAGCCGGCATGATTTTGAACGAAAAATGCAACAAGTGCTGCCTAGTGAAACCTAGTTGACAGTTTGCAACTGCTGGTTGCGAATTTTTCCTAAAAAGTGCTAGTCAACTGTTCCTTTCTAAACTATAATAGACTTAGAAAAAAGAGGAGGACCTGACCATGAATCAGTTGGCACAGCAAATTCGAGTTTTACGCACAGCCAATAACCTATCCCAAGATGAGTTGGCAGAGAAACTCTATATCTCCCGTCAGGCTGTTTCCAAGTGGGAAAATGGTGAAGCAACGCCAGACATTGACAAACTGGTCCAGCTGGCAGAAATTTTTGGTGTCAGTCTGGATTATCTGGTTTTAGGAAAAGAGCCTGAGAAGGAAATTGTGGTGGAACAGCGAGGAAAAATGAATGTTTGGGAATACTTGAACGAAGAATCCAAACGACCTCTTACAAGAGGAGATATTCTCTCTCTCATTTTTGTTGCAGTTGTTGTTTTAGGTTCATTTTTCATTATGCATTATTTTTAACGAAGCTTGCCAATCAGCAAGCTTTTTCTCTATTTTTCTGCTATAATAGTCATGATTGAATTTTTAATTGGAGAGTAAAAAAAACATGGCTTTAACAGCAGGAATCGTCGGTTTGCCAAACGTTGGTAAATCAACCCTATTTAACGCAATTACCAAGGCAGGAGCAGAAGCTGCAAACTACCCTTTCGCGACCATTGATCCAAACGTCGGCATGGTAGAAGTGCCTGATGAGCGTTTGCAGAAGTTGACAGAACTCATCACTCCTAAAAAGACAGTGCCAACGACCTTTGAATTTACCGATATTGCTGGTATCGTAAAAGGTGCCTCTAAAGGTGAAGGGCTTGGAAATAAATTCTTGGCCAATATCCGCGAAGTTGATGCCATTGTCCACGTGGTGCGTGCCTTTGACGATGAAAATGTCATGCGTGAACAAGGTCGTGAAGATGCCTTTGTTGATCCTATCGCAGATATTGATACTATTAACCTAGAATTGATTTTGGCGGACCTAGAGAGCATCAACAAGCGTTATGCCCGTGTAGAAAAAATGGCCCGTACGCAAAAAGACAAGGATTCTGTGGCAGAATTTGCAGTTCTTGAAAAAATCAAACCTGTCCTAGAAGACGGAAAATCTGCTCGTACAGTTGACTTCACAGATGAAGAACAAAAAATCGTTAAGCAACTCTTCCTCTTGACCACTAAACCAGTCCTCTATGTTGCCAACGTCGATGAAGACAAGGTAGCAGATCCTGAGTCTATCAGTTATGTTCAGCAAATCCGTGACTTTGCAGCAACAGAAAATGCAGAAGTGGTGGTGATTTCTGCGCGTGCTGAAGAAGAAATTTCAGAACTCGATGATGAAGACAAGGGTGAGTTTTTGGAAGCCCTCGGCTTGACAGAATCTGGTGTGGACAAATTAACACGTGCAGCCTATCACTTGCTTGGTCTAGGCACCTACTTTACAGCAGGAGAGAAGGAAGTTCGTGCTTGGACTTTCAAACGTGGTATGAAAGCCCCTCAATGTGCTGGCATCATCCACTCAGACTTCGAAAAAGGCTTTATCCGTGCCGTAACCATGTCCTATGATGATTTGATTCAATACGGCTCTGAGAAAGCTGTTAAGGAAGCAGGACGCCTCCGTGAGGAAGGAAAAGAATATGTCGTTCAAGACGGGGACATCATGGAGTTCCGCTTTAACGTATAATAGACAATTAGGTTGGAATACATTTTCCAGCCTTTTGGTATGTAAGGAGAAAAAATGACACGATTGATTATAGGCCTAGGAAATCCTGGGGATCGCTATTTTGAAACCAAGCACAATGTCGGCTTTATGTTGCTAGATAAGATTGCCAAGCGTGAAAATGTAACTTTTAGTCACGATAAGATTTTCCAAGCAGACATTGCCACAACCTTTATTGACGGTGAAAAAATCTATCTAGTAAAGCCAACGACCTTCATGAACGAATCAGGTAAGGCTGTCCATGCCCTGATGACCTATTATGGTCTAGATGAGACAGATATTTTGGTGGCTTACGATGACTTGGACATGGCTGTTGGGAAAATCCGTTTCCGTCAAAAAGGCTCCGCAGGTGGCCACAATGGGATTAAATCCATTGTTAAGCATATTGGCACACAAGAATTTGACCGTATCAAGATTGGTATTGGCCGTCCAAAAGGAAAGATGAGCGTTGTCAATCATGTCTTATCTGGATTTGATACAGAAGACCGTATTGAAATCGACTTAGCACTAGATAAACTTGACAAGGCTGTCAACTTTTATCTGGAAGAGGACGATTTTGATAGCATCATGAGAAAGTTTAACGGATAATGAATATACTAGATCTTCTTCACAAAAATAAGCAAATCAATCAGTGGCAGTCTGGCTTAAACAAGTCAACTCGTCAACTATTATTAGGACTCACTGGAACTAGTAAGTCATTAGTCATGGCGACTGCCTATGATTGTTTGGCTGAAAAGATTATGATTGTGACTGCTACTCAAAATGATGCTGAGAAATTAGTTGCAGATTTAACATCCATCGTTGGAAGTGAGAATGTTTACAACTTTTTTACAGACGATAGTCCTATTGCCGAGTTTGTTTTTGCATCAAAAGAACGTACTCAATCAAGGATTGATAGTTTAAATTTCTTGACAGATTCTACTAGTTCAGGAATTTTAGTTGCTAGTATGGCTGCTTGTAGGATCTTATTGCCGAGTCCTGAGACTTATAAAGGTTCTAAAATAAAGCTTGAAGTTGGTCAAGAAATAGAAGTTGACAATCTTGTAAAGAAACTTGTCAATATAGGTTATAAAAAAGTTTCTCGTGTTTTAACACAAGGGGAATTTAGCCAACGTGGGGATATTCTAGATATTTTTGATATGCAAGCAGAGGCTCCCTGCCGTTTAGAATTCTTTGGAGATGAAATTGATGGCATCCGTATTTTTGATGTAGATAGTCAAAAGTCTTTAGAGAATCTCGAACAAATCAGTTTGTCACCAGCATCAGATATTATTTTATCGTCTACTGACTATGAGCGGGCTAGTCAGAAAATCCAAATCTCTATTGACCAATCTAGAAGTGGGGAGCAGCAGTCTTATTTACGAGAAGTCGTGGCAGATATGCAAACGGAATATCGTCATCCCGATTTACGGAAATTTCTATCATTTTTATATGAACAATCTTGGACATTGTTGGATTATTTGCCAAAGGGTTCTCCCTTATTTTTAGATGATTTTCATAAAATTGCTGACAAGCAGTCTCAATTTGAAAAAGAATCAGCAGAGTTATTGACAGATGATTTACAAAAGGGGAAATCAGTGTCAAGTTTGCACTATTTTGCATCTACCTATTCGGAGTTAAGAAAATACAAACCTGCCACCTTCTTTTCAAGTTTTCAAAAAGGTTTAGGTAATGTAAAGTTTGATGCTCTCTATCAATTCACACAGCATCCTATGCAGGAATTTTTCCACCAGATTCCACTGTTAAAAGATGAATTGACTCGGTATGCGAAGTCAAACAATACCGTTGTTATTCAAGCGAGTTCTGATGTAAGTTTACAGACTTTACAGAAAACTTTACAAGAGTATGATATCCATCTTCCAGTACATGCAGCAGATAAGTTAGTAGAAGGTCAGCAACAGGTTACGATTGGTCAGTTAGCTTCAGGTTTTCATTTGATGGATGAGAAACTAGTTTTCATCACTGAAAAAGAGATTTTCAATAAGAAAATGAAGCGTAAGACACGTAGAACCAATATTTCTAACGCTGAACGTATTAAGGACTATAGTGAATTAGCAGTTGGTGACTATGTTGTTCACCATGTTCATGGTATCGGTCAATACTTAGGAATTGAGACTATTGAAATTTCAGGCATTCATCGTGATTATTTAACGGTTCAATATCAAAACTCAGATCGCATTTCTATTCCTGTAGAACAAATTGATCTTCTCTCCAAATACTTAGCGTCTGATGGGAAAGCTCCAAAAGTTAATAAACTAAACGATGGTCGGTTCCAACGAACCAAGCAAAAAGTTCAGAAGCAAGTGGAGGATATTGCAGATGATTTGATTAAGCTTTATGCGGAGCGTAGTCAACTGAAAGGCTTTGCCTTTTCACCAGATGATGAGAATCAGATTGAGTTTGACAACTACTTTACACATGTGGAAACCGACGACCAACTTCGTTCCATTGATGAAATCAAACAAGATATGGAAAAAGACTCTCCAATGGATCGTTTGCTGGTAGGGGATGTTGGCTTTGGTAAGACAGAGGTAGCTATGCGTGCTGCTTTCAAAGCTGTCAATGATGGCAAGCAAGTAGCTATTCTTGTTCCTACGACTGTTTTAGCCCAGCAACACTACGCTAATTTCCAAGAACGGTTTGCAGAATTTCCTGTTAATGTTGATGTTATGAGTCGTTTTAAAACAAAGGCAGAGCAGGAAAAAACACTTGAGAAGTTGAAAAAAGGCCAAGTTGACATCTTGATTGGTACCCATCGCCTTCTATCAAAAGATGTTGTTTTTGCTGATTTAGGTTTACTGGTGATTGACGAAGAGCAACGGTTTGGTGTCAAACATAAGGAACGCTTGAAGGAACTGAAAAAGAAAATAGATGTCCTAACCCTAACTGCAACTCCAATTCCTCGGACATTGCAAATGTCCATGTTGGGAATCCGTGACTTATCAGTAATTGAGACTCCACCGACAAATCGCTATCCTGTCCAAACTTATGTGATGGAAACAAATCCTTCCGTTATCCGAGATGCAATGCTTCGTGAGATAGATCGCGGAGGTCAGGTTTACTATCTTTACAATAAAGTTGACACCATTGAACAGAAAGTGTCTGAATTAAAAGACTTGGTTCCAGAAGCTACTATAGGATACGTCCATGGACAAATGTCGGAAATCCAATTAGAAAATACTCTCTATGCCTTTGTAGAGGGTGAGTATGATATTCTAGTGACCACAACAATCATCGAAACAGGTGTTGATATTCCAAATGCTAATACACTGTTTATTGAAAATGCCGATCACATGGGACTGTCAACTCTCTATCAACTTCGAGGACGTGTTGGCCGTTCCAGTCGGATTGCCTATGCCTATCTCATGTACCGTCCAGACAAGTCCCTGACAGAAGTAGCTGAAAAACGTTTAGAGGCAATCAAGGGCTTTACAGAACTAGGATCAGGTTTCAAGATTGCCATGCAAGATTTGTCCATTCGTGGAGCTGGAAATATTTTAGGCGCTGCCCAGTCAGGATTTATTGATTCTGTAGGGTATGAACTGTATTCACAATTGCTGGAACAAGCCATCTTGGAAAAACAAGGTAAGGCAGCCCAACGTCAGAAAAGCAACACTGAGGTCAACCTACAGATTGACGCCTATCTACCAAGTGACTATATTGCTGATCAGCGACAAAAAATTGAAATTTACAAGCGTATAAAGAATATTGACAGTCGTGTCAACTATCAAGAATTACAAGAAGAATTGATAGACCGTTTTGGAGAGTATCCTGATGTAGTAGCCTACTTACTGGAAATCGGTCTATTGAAGTCACTTTTAGACCAAGTTTTCTGTCATACAGTTCTTAGAAGACAACATCAAGTAACAGTAACATTCGAACCTATGGCTGGTCAAATTTTCCTAACGCAAGATTACTTTGAAGCTTTATCTGTGACAAATTTGAAAGCTCAGATAACGGAAAATAAAGGAAAACTAGCTGTTGTGTTTAACATTCAACAGAAAAAAGAATATGAAATATTAGAGGAATTGATTTCTTTTGCCGAAAAATTAAAAGAAATTAAAGCAAGGAAGGCAGAATAAATTTCTCAAATATCTTGAAAAATGGTAAAATAGTGAACTGAGGTAAAGTATGAGACTAGATAAATATTTGAAAGTATCCCGCATTATCAAGCGTCGAACAGTTGCGAAGGAAGTTGCCGATAAAGGACGAATAAAAGTCAATGGGATTTTGGCGAAATCTTCAACAGATTTAAAAGTAAATGATCAGGTTGAAATCCAATTTGGTAATAAACTACTCACTGTAAAAGTACTTGAGATGAAAGATTCGACTAAAAAAGAAGATGCACTGAAAATGTATGAAATTATCAGTGAAAAAAGGATAGAAAAAGATGAAGAAATCTAAAATTCTACAACTGAATAATGCCTTTATTCAGTCGGAGCGTAAAAAAACTCAGCATCAATTGGCAGAACGCCAACAAAAAAATCGTTTTATGGGTGCAATTCTCATTCTAGTTATCTTTCTTTTTATGTTGCCTGCCTACAATCTTGTTGGGACTTACACTAATATTCAGCAGCAGGAAAAGAAACTTGCTGAATTGGAAAAAAATTACGAAGAACTGACCAAAGAACAGAAGCAGGAAGCAGAGATGGTTGCAAAATTGAAAAATGAGGAATATGCAGCAAAGTATGTTCGGGCTAAGTATCAATACTCTAAAGAAGGGGAATTTGTCTACAATATTCCAGGGTTACCAAAATGACCGAATCTATTTTTAAAATTGTAGAGCAATTTTTACAGCATTCTGATGAAAAATTAGAAGAGTTGAATCAAAAGAATAGAGAATTAAAGTTAGAAGAAAATGAATCGTAGAAAGGAGGGAGTATGCAGAAAAAACTGCTCGTATGGTTATTGCCAGTTTTATTTGGATGGCAGGTGGTCGATAGTACAGAAATACCATTTGAACTCACAGCGCAAGAAGAATACGAATTGACTCATACTATCTATGATCAGTATTTTCAAACTATCCCTCAAAACCCAAATATTTTTCAAACTGAGAATCTTTATTCGGATGAAGAACTGACTATAGCAGGTGGACAATTACAGCCGAACCAACATTTTTCTATTACGGATGCTCTAGTCAATAGTAAAAAAGAATTGGTTTTCCAAATAGATGACAAGGGTTACATTCTTGCAAGTAGGCATCTACTATTTGATGATGTAATTGTTACAGAAACTACTGTTGAGCAAACTTATTGGCCAAAAAAAGGTTTCACATTGTTAACCTCACCAATTGCTAACGAAGCTACGGAAATAAAAAATGATTTACAACCCTATCAAGCTGTTATGGTTTCTAAAATTGTAACAACTTCCCTAGGTGAGTTTGCCTATGTTACAGATAAAGGTTGGATTGCAGTAAATAATCTTTCTAAAACGGATAATAGAGTAGAAGCCGTTCAAGAGTTGTTGACTAACAAATATTCCAAAGATACTATTGGTATATATGTGAAACAATTGTCAACAGGTCAAACTGCAGGTGTAAATCAAGAGAAACTATTCTATTCTGCCAGCATTGCTAAACTACCAATTCTTTATTACGTTCAAGAGCAACTGAATGCTGGGTATATTGATTTGACTACTAAAGTGAAATATACAGCCGAATCTATGTCCTTCCCAGGAGCTTATGTTGCTGGAGGAAGTGGTTCACTGTCAAAAACTCCTGACAACAAAGATTATTCAGTGGAAGAATTGATCAATAAGACTGCTAAAGAGTCAGATAATGTAGCTAGTAATTTACTTTCTTATTATGTAGCTAATAAATTCGATTCCAATTTTTATCAAGTAATAACTGCTAAAACAGGTAGTGAGTGGAGTATGGTTACACGTGAAACTTCAGCTGAGATCGCAGGGAAAATGATGGAAGCCTTATATATTCAAAATGGCTATGTGCTAGAAAGTTTGTTATCTACTCAATTTGATAATCAACGTATTTCGAAAGACATCTCAGTTCCAGTTGCTCATAAAATTGGCGATGCAGATGATGTCAAACACGATGTAGCGATTGTTTACGCAGGGTATCCTTTTGTTTTATCTATTTTTACAGATAAATCAAATTATGATGAGATTACACAAATTGCAAATGATATTTACGGGATTTTAAAGTAAATGAAAGATAGATTTTTAAAAGTGACACAGGATGGTCACTTTTTTGATAAACATAAGAAAGTACTAGTAGCCGTATCCGGTGGGGTAGATTCTATGAACCTATTCCATCTTTTATACGAATGCAAACAAGTGTTAGGGATTGAACTTGGAATTGCCCATATTAATCATGGACAGAGGGAAGAATCTGTCATCGAGGAAAAATATCTTAAACAGTTAGCAGAAGAAAGTAATGTTCCCTTTTATCTGTCCTATTTTGAAGGTGTTTTTTCAGAAGAAGCGGCGCGAAAATGGCGTTATGGATTTTTTGCTACAATCATGGAGAAGGAAGGCTACACTGCACTAGTAACAGCCCACCATGCAGATGATCAAGCAGAAACTGTCTTTATGCGATTGATTAGAGGAGGGCGTTTGCGTCACTTATCAGCAATTCAACCGACTCAGCCTTTTGCAACAGGAGAACTTATTCGACCACTTTTATCTTTTAAAAAGGCAGATTTTGATAAGCTATTTCATTTTGAAGATTGCAGTAATGCAGATTTCAAATATTTTCGAAATAGAGTCAGAAATGACTATTTACCAAAGTTAAAACAGGAAAATCCTAAAATCGAACTTGCTCTCAATAATCTTGCAGTTGATACAAATAATCTATTTCAAGCGCTAAGAGATTTGACACAGGATTTATCCGTTACAGATGTGATGAGTTTTCAACAACAGACACCTGCAGTACAAAGTTATCTATTAGAGGAATATTTGGAAAAATTTCCTGATTTACAGCTCTCTCGTCCACAATTTAATGAAGTATTACATATATTGCGTTCAAAAACTAACTACTATCATTTATTGAAAAATGATTACATGTTAGAGAAGGATTATCATCGTTTTCAAATTTATAAAATAGGACTAGAGACGGATAGTCAACCAGAAAAAATCATGATAAAATCAGAGGGTATTTTTTCTTACGGCTCATATATTTTTTCTCTCAATCATCCTTTGGTAGAAGCGGATAGTATTTTATATTTTCCTACAGAAAATCCAATTGTAGTGAGGAGAAGGCAGGCTGGGGATACCATTTTAATAAACGGAGTAAATAAAAAACTCCGCCGTTGGTTTATTGATAATAAAATCTCACAGAAAGTTCGACAAAATGCGCTTATTATCGAGCAGGATGGAGAAATTTATGGAATTACGAATCTTGTTAGCAGTGATTTGAGTAAATCAGTAAAAAATGATATAATCAAAGCTACCTTATATATAAAAATGAAAGAGTAGAACAACTATGTTGGACAAAGATATTAAGAAAATTCTTGTTTCAGAAGAAGAAATCGTTGCAAAATGCAAAGAACTCGGTCAAATTCTAGCAACAGACTATGCAGATAAGAATCCTATTCTTGTAGGAATTTTAAAAGGTTCTATCCCATTTATGGCAGAATTAATGAAACATATTGATGCCCATGTAGAAACGGATTATATGGTTGTTTCTAGCTACCATGGCGGAACGGAGAGTAGCGGTACCGTTAAGATTATCAAGGATTTGGACAATAGTGTTGCAGGTCGACATATCATCTTCGTAGAGGATATTATTGACACTGGTCGCACATTAAAAGAATTGAAAGAACTCTTTGCTTTGCGTCAGGCAGCTTCTATTAAAATTGCCACTCTTCTTGATAAACCAGAAGGTCGTGTTGTTGAAATCGAGCCAGACTACACTTGCTTTACTATTCCAAATGAATTTGTAGTTGGATTTGGCTTAGATTATGATGAAAATTATCGTAATCTTCCTTATGTTGGTGTACTCAAAGAGGAAGTTTACACAAAATAGAAAAAGGTTTCCTACTATATTATGAACAATCAACCAAATAAAGGATTTATAAAAAATCCTTTTCTCATTATTCTCGTTATTGCCACTATTGTTACAGCCTTCCAATTTTTTAACGCTGGTCAGCAAGTAGCAACTCAAGAAATCAGTTATTCACAAGTAGTAACTGAATTGAAAAATAATAATGTATCTGAAATTACTTATCAACCAAATTCAAGTGTTATTGAAATTACTGGTAAGTACAAAACAGAACAGGAAGCTAAAGATGAGTTAGCTTCATCTATTAAGTTATTCCAAGTTTCTAGCAAAGTTAAGTATAAAAACTTTAAGTCCCTAATTTTACCGTCAGAAACGAATTTGTCAGAGCTACAAGCTCTTGCAAATGAAAATGGAGTAAAGGTTACTATTAAACCTGAAAGTTCAAATGGACTTTGGTTAAATATCGTCTTTAATTTGTTACCGCTTATCATTGCTGGTGTATTCTTTATGATGATGATGAACCAGGGTGGCGGTGGAGCACGTGGTGCAATGAACTTTGGACGGAATAAAGCTAAAGCTTTGGAACAAAGTAACATCAAGGTACGTTTCTCAGATGTAGCAGGTGCAGAGGAAGAAAAACAAGAATTAGTTGAAGTTGTTGAATTTTTGAAGGATCCAAAACGCTTTACTAAACTTGGAGCACGTATTCCAGCAGGTGTGCTACTAGAGGGTCCTCCAGGAACAGGTAAAACCTTGCTTGCCAAAGCAGTAGCGGGTGAAGCAGGTGTGCCATTCTTCTCCATTTCTGGTTCAGATTTTGTTGAAATGTTTGTTGGTGTCGGTGCCAGCCGTGTTCGTTCATTATTTGAAGATGCAAAAAAAGCAGCACCAGCCATTATTTTCATCGATGAAATCGATGCTGTCGGTCGCCAACGTGGTGTCGGCATGGGTGGCGGTAACGATGAACGTGAACAAACCCTCAACCAACTCCTAATTGAAATGGATGGTTTTGAAGGGAACGAAGGGATCATTGTCATTGCCGCAACCAACCGTAGTGATGTTTTAGACCCTGCCCTTCTTCGTCCAGGTCGTTTTGACCGTAAAGTATTGGTTGGTCGTCCGGATGTTAAAGGACGTGAAGCAATCCTTAAAGTTCATGCGAAGAATAAACCATTAGCAGCAGATGTAGATTTGAAATTAGTAGCACAACAAACACCAGGATTTGTTGGTGCAGATTTAGAGAATGTTCTTAACGAAGCAGCCCTTGTAGCAGCACGTCGAAACAAGACTGTCATTGATGCTTCAGATATTGACGAAGCAGAAGATCGTGTAATTGCAGGTCCATCTAAGAAAGACCGTCAAGTTTCAGCCAAAGAACGCGAAATCGTTGCCTACCATGAAGCAGGTCATACAATTGTTGGTCTCGTACTATCAAATGCACGTGAAGTTCACAAAGTAACAATTGTTCCCCGCGGTCGCGCAGGTGGATACATGATTGCCCTTCCTAAAGAAGATCAAATGCTTCTATCTAAAGAAGATATGAAGGAGCAATTGGCTGGTCTTATGGGTGGTCGTGTTGCGGAAGAAATTATTTTCAATACCCAAACAACCGGTGCCTCAAATGACTTTGAACAAGCTACACAGATGGCGCGTGCTATGGTTGCAGAATATGGTATGAGTGAAAAAATGGGACCAATGCAGTATGAAGGCAGTCATGCAATGTTTGGTGGACAAACAACTCAAAAACATATTTCTGAGCAAACTGCATATGAGTTAGATAATGAAGTACGTGATTTACTAAATGAAGCTCGAAATAAAGCTGCAGATATTATTCAATCAAACCGTGATACACACAAACTGATCGCAGAAGCACTTCTCAAATATGAAACTCTTGATAGTGTTCAAATTAAATCTCTGTATGAAACAGGCAAAATGCCAGAGAATATTGAACACGATGACGAAGATGTTCATCCCCTTTCTTATGAAGAAGTA
Source organism: Streptococcus sp. 2018110 (assembly GCF_019754115.1). Taxonomy (NCBI): domain Bacteria; kingdom Bacillati; phylum Bacillota; class Bacilli; order Lactobacillales; family Streptococcaceae; genus Streptococcus; species Streptococcus sp. 2018110. The sequence continues at coordinate 70,668 of NZ_JAIJZO010000011.1, forward strand.
AAAGAGAAAATTAATACGAAAGAGTAGTATAAAAATAGTCTGGGCAAGACATTCCATAACGGATCTGCCCTCACTCTCAACCACTAAAATAACCACAAAGCCTCCGCTAAGTACATAATCTTGGCGAAGGCTTTTTTACATGCTACACATCAGAAACAGGGCATTTACAAGAAAAACGAATCAATAGTTATTTATCTCAATCTTAGAACTATACCAAAATAATTCCCTTCTGGAGCAGAATGCAATGTTTTTCATAGAGTATCAATAGCAAATGCACTTTAAAAAAGAAAAATCAAATAAAGTAAGCTAGACAAAAATGTCCTGTAGAAAGCCAGCACTTTTCGATAAACTTAAACCATCAACAAAAGGAGATTAAGAAATGGAATTCGAAAAAGTGTACGCAAGCGTCAAAGGCATTGTAAACAAGGCTCGAAAAGAGTTTTACATTAAACTATGGGATCGAGATGATTGGGAACAAGAAGGAATGATGACCTTGTTTGAATTGTTGGAAGATCAACCGTGGCTAGTTGATGAACAAGTTCAATTATATTGTTATTTTAAAGTTAAGTTCAGAAATCGAATCAAGGATCGTATCCGCAAACAGGAAAGTCAAAAACGCAAGTTTGACCGTATGCCACATGAAGATATTCACGAATTATCTCACGCAATACAATCACCGGGATTGATAAACGATGAACTATTAATGTTGAGAGGTGCCTTGAGAGATTATCGAAAAAATCTGAGCAATGATCAACTTGATAAATACGAAAAATTAATTAGCGGACAATGTTTTAATGGTCGCCGTGAAATGATACGTGATTTACAAATTCATTTGAAAGACTTTCGCTAAAGCTAGTCACTGACATTATGTTAATCGAATTAAGAAATTGGGCAGAAGTATCATAAAAAGTTCTGTTCAGTTTCTTTTTATATAGGTTATAGCAAAGAGAATAAGGAATAGGAGAAAAAACAAATTTCAAGTTGAAATTAGCCCCCTCTCCTATGAAGAGTAGAGGAGTGACTAAATGTGATACTCAGCCAATAGTAACTTAAGTGCCGGATTGACTGATTCAGCGGTATTATTTGGAATTAACCTTATGCTTTAGTATCTACATAGAACTTTCAGTGTAAAAAATCCCCAAAAACCGGTTGACAATGTATAGTAAGTCGTGATAGAATAATTGAGTTGTCTCTTGAGGGGCTAGTCAGTAGCGGAATGAAAAAAGTTTCGAAAAAGTGTTGACAAGTTCAGTAGAAGATGATAGAATAATTGAGTTGTCTCTTGGAGGAATTGTTTAACAGCGAAACGAAAAAAAGTTTCAAAAAAGTGTTGACAAAGTTTCTAAGAAATGATAAACTAAGATAGTTGTCGCGAGAGCGCGATAACGAACAAGACCTTTGAAAATTAAAGAAGACGAACCAAAC
>NZ_JAIJZO010000012.1:0-70294 GCF_019754115.1 Streptococcus sp. 2018110
ATCAATGAAGTGACCTATACCAATAATAATCTCAAAACTCGACAGGAGTTAATAGAGTGGGCTAGTAGCAAGTTTCGCTTAGAGGGAATTGATAAACCAAAAGATGCCATCATCATTGAGGCATTTGAGTTAGACGGTCAAACAGTTCATCTAGGCGATACAGTGACTTTAAAAAGCAAGTTACACGGCATTGATGTGAAGAAGAAAGCCATCGCCTATGATTATGATCCTCTAGCTAAGAATTACCGCTCTATCACTTTTGATGATAAGGCAAGTATCGGAACAAGTAAAACTGGCGATAGCTTGACTACCTTAGCAAATAATCTCATTGATGGGAATAAGCGTAGTGAGGATGTTGCCGTTGAAATTGCCCTTGAGAATACCAACAAAGCCTTTGATGCGGAATTTGAGAAACGTCAAGTAGCCATCGATAACGCTATCGAACAGGCTCAAAGTCGTGGGGAAGTCTATGCGGATCGATTAAAGGCTAGCATTGATAATGAACTTTCTTCTATTCACCAACAGATGCGGCAACAGGAAGAGGAGCAGCAACGCACAACTCGTGATTTAATGGCAAAGGCTGGGGTAAATACCAACCTAGCCACAGAAGCCAAACTGAAGGCGGAACAGGCTCAAACTGGGGCAACTGAAGCTCTCAGAAGGGCAGAACAATCCAAGCTTGATGCCATTCAAGAAGCTAACCGATTGACTTCAACGGAGCGTAGTCAAACAGAGTCAAAGATTGCGACAGCTAAATCACAAGCTATCACTGAAGCTAGTCGATTAGTTGATGTAGCAAAAGCTCTATTAGGTGGGCAGTTGGCAACTGTCAGTACCAATCTCTCACAAACCAAGGAGGATATAAAACTTCTTGCGAGTAAGCAACTGGTGGATAGTCTGACTGGTCGAGTAACCAGTGCAGAATCCATGATTCAAGTACAAGCAGACCAAATTTCTCAGCGTGTTAAAACCAGTGATTTTAACCAAGCAAAACAGAGAATCGAAACTGCCGAGTCATCGATTACGCAATTGGGGAATCGCATAACAACTGAAATCAGTCAGGTGGATGCGAAAATTCCAACTAGCCTAGACGGTCTCAATTTGATGACTGGTACTCGTGATTGGTCAAATAAAGGAAATGCATGGCATTTAGGAAACAACTGGTCTACCGAAACAGAGAATTTCAGAGGACTGGTTGTTCGTTCAACCCAAGCAGGGTTCAACGGAAGTCATCAGAATATTGTTGTGAAAGCAGGAGATGTCATTACTTTTAGCTTTTATGCCAAAGCGAATCAGCCACTTTCTTCCATCAAAGTTTCAGCGATTTGGTCCGGTTCGAGTGTCTATCGTGCTCCAGTCGCAAGAGTGAGAGAGTCTGACGATATTATTTCTGTCACCAGTGACTGGAAACGCTACTGGAAAACAGTTCATGTATTATCTGATGGTTCACTCCAATTTCGGACTGAGTACAATGGCAGTACTATCCCAAATGGCAATAAATTCTATGTGGCAGGATTGAAAGTCGCAAAGACCTCACTAGACACAGGTTATTCAGAAAATCCAGCAGATATAGCTGGTGAATTGACCACCCAACGGACACTCATCACTCAAACGGCTTCTGGTGTAGAGCAGATTTCTACAAGATTAACCGAAGCAAATGGAAAGATTTCTAGTAGTGAAACCCAGATTCGACAATTAGTTTCGGATGTATCCTCAAAGGTCAGTCAAACGGATTTTAATAACTTGAAACGGACTGTTGAGGGACATACTACATCCATCCAACAAACACAGCAATCTATTTTGCTTAAGGCTGATAAGACAGTTCTTGAAGGTGTAAAAACAACCGCTGACAATGCCTTGGCTAAGGCCAATGCAAACGCAAGTCAGATTACTCAAACAAAGGCAGATTTAAGGATTTCCAATGACGCCATCTCACAGAAAGTAGCAAAGACTGATTTTAATAGCTTGACTGGTCGAGTAGCAAGTGCAGAAACCACTATCCGAACACATGCTGGGCAAATTGAACAACGACTTACAAGTACGCAAGTTGAATCTGCCATTAACTCAAAAGGCTACCAAACCAAGTCTCAGGTTGATTCCAATATTGCGGGTCGTGGCTATCTTACGAGCAGTTCGTTACAACCCTATGCGACGACAACTAGTGTACAGAATTTGGTTAGAACCACCTCTGATAGTTTTACCCAGCGAATCAGTCAAACGGAAAGCAGAATCCCTACCTCAGTTTCGCATCGCAACTTGATAGCTGGTACTTCGGATAGATGGGGTGCTTATCAGACGATAAATGCCAATAGCAACTGGGTAGCCTCTTTAGGAAGGGTGCAATTTGGAGATGGAAGCGGTATATATGTTGGGTCAAAAGTGCATTTATATGTTCATATCTCAGCGGATGAGATTACCTTTGACCCGGCGGTGACGACTCGTTCTATGAAACTTCAAGGTCCAATCTTGGATAATCAAAATACTTGGACATGGACCAACTGGAATTTGTATCACCCTTTCTACAATAAATGGAGCAGTAATCTAGCGACGGGTAACAACTATCGGTTAATTAAACTAACCTCTACCATCACTCATGAGATGTACCAACACTCTAAAGGTTTTGAACTTCAAGTCAGAATTGATGGGGTTAAGACAGGTAAGTTTCATGTGAGAGCCTTAATGGTATCAACTGGTGATATCTTTCCAGACTATTGGACACCGTCATTAGACGACTTTACGACTGTAACTGCCTTTCATGAAGTGCGGGATACTGTAAGCAGTCACGCTCGGACCATTGGAGATCACACTAATCAAATCAGTCAGGTTGTTCAAACGGCTACTGGGATTGTGACACGAGTTGGCAATCTAGAAACAAGTCGAGCAACAACTGCCACAGTAAATGCCATTCAAACGCAGGTTTCAACACTTGCAGGGGCGTGGTCGGTTCGAAATCTGACCAGTGCAGGGACAGTCCTGAGTCAGCTCAATCTTAATAAGGATGGCACAGTCAAGATTGATGGAAAACTCGTTCAAATTACTGGCACTACCTATATCCAAGATGGTGTGATAGCGAGCGGTAAGATTGCCAGTCTTGATGCAGGCAAGATTACGTCAGGCATCATCTCAGCAGCTCGAATTGGAGCAGAAGCCATTACTGCGGATAAGATAAAGGTTGACCAAGCTTTCTTTACCAAGTTTATGGCTACAGAAGCTTATCTCAAGCAGTTATTTGCCAAATCAGCCTTCATAACCCAAGTGCAGGCAGTGACCCTATCTGCCAACAAAATTTCTGGAGGTATTTTGTCAGCAATCAACGGAGCTATGAAAATCAATCTATCACTTGGAAACATTAAGTTCTATACCAACTCTCCATCCATTTCTCGAGAGGTTAGTGGGTATCCGCATCAATGGGTTTCCTTTGAGACAGGAACATCAAACGGGAAACCATGTGGTGTAACCATTATCGGTTCGAATCGATGGAACAACTGGAATGCCAATGACGGTGGCTTTGTAGGGATTCGAGCATGGAATGGTACTGATACCGACCAAATTGATGTGGTGGGCGATAAGGTACGTTTAGCTAGTGCTCCATATACCAATCCAGATGGCTGGGAAATAGTAACCTTGCCTAACCGATTGAGTATTGATGCCTTTAAAGCATCTGACCGACCAAGTTCTATTTTGAATATCGGAGATATCCGCATCTATCGAAATGGGACAACCTATGTCAGCTTGAAAGATGTCCTTCATCAATTCAATCACAATTTTAAACACTTAGTAAATATCACAGGTCGAGGTGATGTCATCTTGACATGGGATACGATTAAATAAAGGAGTTCACAGATGAATCTAGAACAAATCAACCAATCATTAAAACTAACTATCCAAGAGCTTGTGACCAAGCTATCTGATGAAATCACCGCTAAGAACCTCATTGCCATCCAATTGGTGGAAAGGGATGAGGAACTTAGCCTATTGCGTAAAGAAAAACAGGAATTGACTGAGCTGTTAGAAGTTCAGACAAAACCTGAAGAAAGGAAAGGAGAATAGTTCTCATGGCACTTCTCAATATTGACAAAGTAACAGAGCCATTTGATTTGGAGACAGCTCTCACTTACATGCGTAAGAATGGAGAGTTCATTCGTTGTAAGACAGCAGAGCAGGATTTTTACATGTATCTTGAAGAGGTAAGGCGACCTGCCATAAAAAATGGAAAGCGGCAGTTGGTTACAACAGAAACAGTTTGGGCTTTTAATCAGTGGGGTAGTACGACATTAACTCTGAACCTTTCTGATTTATTCCATGAATGTTTTTATCTGATGCGGTTTGATGAGAACGGTCAACCGGATTGGTCAGACCCTACCATTGTGCAGGAAGGTTCAGTAGAAAGTGAGGTGACTGATGAAGGAACTGTTAACTCTTAATAAGATTTTATTTTCCATGATTGGAGGCTTGATTGGTAGTTTATTTGGAGAGTTGGATGGTATTCTATATGCCCTACTTGTCTTCATTATTATTGACTATCTAACAGGAATTTTTGCGGCGGTTGTAGAGAAACAATTGTCTAGTAGTATTGGTTTTCGTGGCATCTTTAAAAAGATAGCCATTTTATTTTTAGTTTCCCTAGGTCATATGATTGATACTGCAATCATCAAGCAGGGTGGAACAATTCGAACCATGGTCATTTTCTTTTATCTCAGTAATGAGGGGTTAAGTATTTTAGAAAATACCGTTCGAATTGGTCTACCAATACCTGAGAAACTACAAGCAATCTTAAAACAAATCAACGAGAGGTGAGAAGATATGGGAAAACATCTAGTCATTTGTGGTCATGGGCAAGGGCGAACAGGCTATGATCCTGGAGCAGTGAATGCCAAACTAGGTATCACAGAAGCAGGAAAGGTTCGAGAATTAGCCAAGTTAATGTCTAAGTACAGTGGACAACAGATTGATTTTATTACCGAACAAAATGTTTATGATTATCGGAGTATTTCTAGTATTGGTAAGGGATACGACTCAATTACTGAATTGCACTTCAATGCCTTTAATGGTAGTGCCAAGGGGACAGAAGTCTTGATTCAATCTTCCTTAGAAGCGGATAAGAAAGATATGGCTATCCTATCTCTCCTTTCACGTTATTTCCAAAATCGTGGCATTAAGAAGGTAGATTGGCTCTATAATGCCAACCAAGCAGCAAGTCGTGGATACACCTATCGTTTGGTGGAGATTGCCTTCATCGATAATGAACAAGATATGGCGATTTTTGAGAACAAGAAAGAGGACATTGCGAGAGGTCTTGTATCAGCTATAACAGGAGTTGAAGTCAAGACCATAGTTCCCTCGACACCCAGTTCAACCGTTGGGAGTTCAGGAACTCCTTCAAAACCAATCTATCTTGTTGGTGATAGTCTTAGGGTGTTGCCTCATGCGACTCATTATCAGACTGGTCAGAAAATCGCCAACTGGGTTAAGGGGCGCACTTACAAAATCCTCCAAGTGAAGAATGTTCACCAGTCCAACAGTAAGAGAGCTTATCTACTTGATGGGATCAAGTCATGGGTGCTTGAGCAGGATGTAGAAGGAACAACTAAAGGCCATAGTGAGCAGACCTATCAAGCACAGAAAGGCGATACGTATTATGGAATCGCTCGGAAGTTTGGTTTAACAGTTGATGCCCTTCTTGCGGTGAATGGCTTGAAGAAGACGGATATTTTAAGAGTTGGACAAACTCTAAAGGTCAATGCGGCTTCAAGGACAACAACCGCTATTCCAACCAGTGTTGCAAGCCGTGTGGTTGCGTCAGCATTATCCAAGGTCGGTCAAAAGGTGACTGTTCCATCTAACCCTTATGGTGGACAATGTGTTGCCTTGGTGGATAAGATTGTTCAAGAACTTACGGATAAGAATATGTCCTATACTAATGCGATTGATTGTTTGAAGAAAGCAAAATCAAATGGTTTCCAAGTAATCTACGATGCTTGGGGTGTGAATCCTAAAGCAGGTGATTTTTATGTCATTCAGACGGATGGTTTGGTATATGGTCACATTGGTGTCTGTGTGACGGATTCAGATGGAAAAAGTATTGATGGTGTGGAACAGAATATTGATGGGTATTCTGACCATAATAAGAACGGAATCAATGACCAATTGGAAATTGGTGGCGGTGGTATCACTCGTCGTGTGAATCGTCAATGGATGGCGGATGGCTCACTCTACGATTCTACTGGAACAGTTAAACTTGGTAAAGTTGTTGGTTGGTTTAGAATTTCATAATTAAGATATAAGCCTGGTGGGAACATCAGGCTTTATTTTTTTGCCTTTTTTTCAAAAAGTGCGGAAAAATCGCTCCCAAACCTACCTAGTAAAGTAGGAGGAATATTTGTATTCCATGAACTATGGCATAAATTTATCAGGCCGAATTAGTTTGTCTGATAACTTGACTAATATCCTTTTTAGAGTGATATATAGTGTGCCATTACATAGGAAGGAGAGTAAATGTCCGTAAAGAAGATTAGAGTCAATAGACAAAAACATAGGAAGAGAGTCTGTGCCTACATTCGAGTTTCGACGACCAATGGAAGTCAGTTAGAATCGTTAGAAAATCAGAAACAGTATTTTGAAAACCTGTATTCCAATAGAGACGATATTGATTTTGTAGGTGTTTATCATGATAGAGGTATATCTGGTTCTAAGGATAATCGTCCAAATTTTCAAGCTATGATTGAAGATTGTCGTAAAGGTATGATTGATGTTATCCACACCAAGTCTATTGCCCGCTTTGCCAGAAACACGGTTACAGTTCTTGAAATTAGTCGTGAACTGAAGGCAATTGGAGTAGACATATTCTTTGAGGAACAAAACATTCATACCCTTTCAAGTGAAGGGGAAGTGATGCTTTCAGTATTAGCTAGTATCGCGGAGGATGAATTGAGGAGTATGAGTGGTAATCAACGTTGGGCATTTCAAAAGAAATTCCAACGAGGAGAGCTGGTCATTAACACCAAGCGATTCTTAGGATACGATGTTGACGAAAACGATGAATTGATTATCAATCCAGAAGAAGCCTTAATAGTTAGGGAAATATTTTCACTTTATCTTGCAGGAAATGGTACACATCGTATTGCCAAACACTTAAATGAAAAGGGAGTTGCGACTGTTACAGGTGCTAAATGGCATGACACAACAATCCGTCAAATGTTAAGCAATGAAAAATACAAAGGTTCAGTCTTATTGCAGAAGTATTTCCATGATGGTGTGAATGGTCCTAAAAAATTGAACCAAGGAGAACTTGAACAATACTTGATAGAAGATAATCATGAAGCCATTATTTCAAAAGAAGATTGGCAGAGTGTCCAAGATAAGCTGAATAGTAGAAGATGGCAACAAGGCAGAAACAAAACTTATAAATTTACAGGTTTGTTAAAATGTCAGCATTGTGGTTCGACTTTAAAGAGACAGGTTTCTTATAAGAAAAAAATTGTTTGGTGCTGTTCCAAATACATAAAAGAGGGAAAAGTAGCCTGTCAGGGGATGCGAGTGCCAGAAGTAGAAATTTCAAATTGGGAGATAACCTCAACAGTTACAGTAATAGAAAGGGATAGAAATGGGGAAAAGTATTACAGTTATTCCGGCCAAGAAAGTGCAGACCAGCGTTCTACATCAGGTCAGGAAGAAAATCAAAGTAGCCGCATATTGTCGAGTGTCCACCGACCAAGAAGAACAGCTATCAAGTTATGAAAACCAAGTTAATTATTACCGAGAGTATATCTCCAAACACGAGGACTATGAGTTAGTTGACATCTATGCGGATGAGGGCATTTCAGCAACCAATACCAAAAAACGTGATGCCTTTAACCGCTTGATACAAGATTGTAGGGCAGGTAAGGTGGATAGGATTTTGGTCAAGTCAATCAGTCGATTTGCAAGAAACACCCTTGATTGTATAAAGTACGTCAGAGAGTTGAAAGAGCTTGGTGTTGGTGTGACCTTTGAGAAGGAGAATATTGACAGCCTAGATTCTAAAGGTGAAGTTCTCCTGACCATCCTTTCTTCCTTGGCACAGGATGAGTCACGTTCCATTTCAGAGAATGCGACTTGGGGAATCCGCAAAAAGTTTGAACGTGGTGAAGTTCGAGTGAATACCACTAAGTTTATGGGGTATGACAAAGATATGAATGGTAGACTCGTCATAAACCCTCAGCAAGCTGAAACAGTTAAATTCATTTACGAGAAATTCTTAGATGGGTATAGTCCTGAGTCCATAGCTAAGTATTTGAATGACAATGAAATATCTGGTTGGACTGGGAAGGCAAATTGGTATCCAAGTGCTATACAGAAAATGCTTCAAAATGAAAAGTACAAGGGTGATGCCTTATTGCAGAAGACCTTTACCGTTGATTTTTTGACTAAGAAACGAGTTCAAAATGACGGTCAGGTTGACCAGTACTATGTAGAAAATAGCCATGAAGCTATTATTGACAAAGACATTTGGGAATTAGTACAGTTGGAATTGGCAAGGAGGAAAGCCTACCGAGAGGAGCATCAGCTCAAGTCCTATATCATGCAAAATGACGATAACCCTTTTACAACTAAGGTGTTCTGTAAAGAATGTGGTTCAGCCTTTGGTCGAAAGAACTGGACCACCAGTCGAGGTAAACGCAAGGTTTGGCAATGTAACAATCGATATAGGGTCAAAGGACAGATTGGCTGTCAGAATAACCATATTGATGAAGAAACGTTAGAGAAAGCCGTAGTAATGGCTGTAGAACTATTGAGTGAGAACGTGGATCTGTTGCATGGGAAGTGGAATAAGATTATAGAAGAAAATCGTCCGCTAGAAAAGCATTATAGTACAAAGTTGGCTGATATAATAAACAAGCCATCCTGGGAATTCGATTCGTATGAGATGTGTCAGGCATTGGATAGTATTACAATTGTGGAGGATGGACAGATAACTGTCAGATTTTTAGAAGGAACTGAGGTAGACTTGTAACTAGGCTATTACTCTAGTTAATGTTTGCAATTAGACATATATGCATCATACGAGATTTCCAATGGCTCATAAATCGAAATAGTTTTAAGCTCAATCAACGGTCGTGGGGCTGACCCCAAAAAAGTGAGAATTTAATAAAAACACCCTAGGGCTACCGTCTCCGGTATTCAACCGGAGACAGGTAGTCCAATTTTTGTTGGATTCTTTTTTCATTATAATATTTGATGTAATTTTCTACAATTTGAATTACAATATATTTCTGAAACAACACAATACAAATATTGACATGCAATTATTAATTGGTGGATTTTAAGTTGACATCTACAAAGTTTAATGTTAAAATTCATTCAAAAATATATTTGAATGAGGTGTTTTATGATTCAAAATGTTGTTACTTCAATAATCCTGTATTCTGGGACAGCCGTAGACTTACTTATTATCCTAATGTTATTTTTTGCCAAAAGAAAAAGCAGAAAAGACATCATTAACATCTATTTAGGACAATTTCTAGGCTCTGTTAGTCTAATATTGCTAAGTTTGCTTTTTGCATTTGTCTTAGATTATATTCCTAGTAAAGAGATTTTAGGTTTGCTCGGTTTGATTCCAATTTTCCTAGGCCTCAAAGTTTTGCTTTTAGGAGATTCTGATGGAGAAGCTATTGCCAAAGAAGGTTTGAGCAAAGATAATAAAAACCTGATTTTTCTAGTCGCTATGATTACTTTTGCAAGTTGTGGTGCTGACAATATTGGTGTCTTTGTCCCATATTTTACTACCTTAAATTTAGCGAATTTGATAGTGGCTTTACTGACCTTTCTAGTCATGATTTATCTCTTGGTTTTTTCTGCCCAAAAATTGTCACAAGTCCCTTCTGTTGGAGAAACTTTGGAAAAATATAGCAGATGGTTTATTGCCGTTGTCTATTTAGGATTGGGGATGTATATCCTGATTGAAAACAACAGCTTTGACATGCTATGGGCTGTGTTAGGCTAGGAGAAAAAAATTATGAAAAAAGATAGTATCTGTCAAGTGGATGTTATAAATCAACAAAATGTTACAACCGCAACGAACTACCTTGAAAAGGAAAAAGTCCAAAAATCACTTCGCATTTTATCAAAATTTACCGATAATAAACAGATAAATATCATCTTTTATCTCCTTGCCGTCGAAGAACTCTGTGTCTGCGATATAGCCTGTTTATTAAATCTCAGTATGGCATCTGCCTCCCACCATCTTCGTAAACTAGCCAATCAAAACATCTTGGACACTAGAAGAGAGGGGAAAATTATATATTATTTTATAAAAGATGAGGAAATCAGAGATTTTTTTAATCAACTAGGATAACAACTATTTTTACTACTTTTCCATGATTATAGGGAGATTATATATGAAATTTTTGATGAAAATTACTCACAAGAAATACCTACTCGTATCAAATGTTTAAGAAAAAAGTATAGTTAAAGCAAAGCGACCTACGATTATATCAGCGTTTACAGACATTCAAGAGAAATCTCTTGGATGTCTTTTTGGGCTAAAGCAAGGCTATGATTAGCCTTGGCAAATTTGCCTAACAGCTCCAAACCTGTCATCAAATGAAATCGATGACTTATCAGAATGAGTCGTAGCCTTCATCTCACAGTATAGGTAGATGGCTAATTTCATTTTAAAACTTTCAGTTTTAAGGGACTGACCCCAAAAAGTGAGAATTTAATAAAAAGACTTGACATATTTCGTTTACAATAGTAAACTTATTTTGAACATATTCGTTTACATCTGTAAACAACAAGGAGGAAAGGAAAATGTGCACAATAGAACTTAATACTTCTATCACAGATGCTGAATGGGAAGTCATGCGTGTAGTTTGGGCAAATGATCGAGTAACTAGTAAAACAGTCATCTCTGTATTGAAAGAAAAAATGGACTGGACAGAATCCACTATCAAAACGATCTTAGGTCGATTAGTTGAAAAAGGCGTACTAAATACAGAGCAAGAAGGTAGAAAGTTTATTTACACTGCCAATATTGTAGAGAAAGAAGCCGTAAGGGATTATGCAGAAGATATTTTTAACCGTATTTGCAAAAAGAAAGTCGGAAATGTAATAGGAAGCATCATTGAAGATCATGTTTTAAGCTTCGATGATATAGATCGACTAGAAAAAATATTAGAAATGAAAAAATCTTTCGCAGTAGAAGAAGTGGATTGCAATTGTCCAGAAGGACAATGCGAATGTCATTTACATCATCATTAAGAATAAGGAGGAATAAAAATGAGTAAGAAAAAACATATGTTATTAGGTATTGGACTTACAGTCGGATTAACTGCAGTTGGATATATTACACTTTTAGAACCAATGATTAGTTATTTTAATATAAACCAGAGTGCAGTTAATATAGATATTCAAACAAGTAAAACAAAAAGTACACTTCCTATACCACCACTATTAGAGGATAAAAATCCAGATCCTAATATTGCGGATTTTACTTTAGAACCTCAAGAAGGAGAAACTTCATTTTTACCAAATACCAAGACACGAACTATGGGCTACAACGGAAGCTTCTTAGGCCCTGTCATCAGAGTAAGTAAAGGTGAGCAAGTAAATGTGCACGTAAATAACAAGCTAAAAGAAGCAACTACAGTTCACTGGCATGGACTAGAGGTAGAAGGAGAAAAGGATGGGGGCCCTCATCAAGGAATTGAACCAGGAACAACTTGGGAGCCTAGTTTTACAGTAAATCAACAGGCTGCAACATTGTGGTATCATCCGCACTTTGGAGGAAATACTGCTACCCAAGTTTATAAAGGTTTAGCAGGACTATTCTATGTGGATGATGAAGTATCAAAAAGCTTAAATATTCCTAAGGAATATGGAGTAAATGATATACCTTTAGTAATTCAAGATAGAAGCTTTGGCAAGGACGGCAGTTTTATTTATAATACAAATATGATGGATGGAGCAACAGGGGATACTATCATAGTTAACGGAGCTATTAAACCTAATTTAGAGGTTAATAGAGTCAAGATGAGATTTAGAATAGTTAATGGTGCTAATGCAAGTAACTTTAATTTGAAGTTAGATAATAGAGATGGATTCTATCAAATAGCATCTGATGGTGGATTTTTAGAAAAACCGGTTAGTAAGAGAAATATTATGTTATCACCTGGGGAAAGAGCAGAGATAATAGTGGACTTTTCAAAGTATGAAAAGGGAATGCAGCTATCACTTATGAGTAATAAGGAAGCCATTATGACCTTTAATGTTAAAGGCGATGGGAAAGATGATACTGAAGTACCTAGCACTTTAACGAATATAGAAAGAATGTCAGAAGCACAAGCTACTAAGATAAGAAGTTTTGAGCTTCAAGGTATGGGTCACATGGTATCAATAAACGGTAAAAAGTTTGATATGAATAGAATTGATGAAACAGTGAAGCTTGGAGATACAGAGATTTGGGAAATTACAAACCCAGGATCTATGATGCATGAAATGGGACACCCATTCCATATTCATGGCACCCAGGTTCAAATTCTATCAAGAAACGGTAATGCGCCTTCTCCAGAGGAGAGCGGATGGAAAGATACTGTATATATTGAGCCTAACGAAAAAGTAAGACTTATAGTTAAGTTTAATAAGAAGGGTAGTTATATGTACCACTGTCACATTCTTGAACATGAAGAAGCAGGTATGATGGGACAAATTAAAGTAGAATAATAAATAATATTGAAGATCATGTCTTAAGCTTCGATGATATAGATCGACTAGAAAAAATATTAGAGATAAAAAAATCTTTCGCAGTAGAAGAAGTGGATTGCAATTGTCCAGAAAGACAATGCGAGTGTCATTTACATCATCATTAAGAATAAGGAGGAATTTAAAATGAACAATAACAACAAACATTTATCCCACTGTCACCATAATCATGGCGACATGGATCATTCAAAACATGAGCACGTAAGCACGGAAGAACATGGAGACCATAAGAATCAACATCAAGAACATCATGCTGAGCATGATCACAGCGGGCACAGTGGGCATGACCACAGTGGGCATCACGGAGGGCATGAACACCATCATCACGGTAACTTTAAGGAACTTTTCTTAAAATCATTGCCACTAGGAATCATTATTATGCTCTTATCCCCTATGGCTGGGTTTGACCTACCATTCCAGTTTACTTTTCCATATTCTGATATTGTAGTAGCTATTTTATCTACTATATTAATTATTTATGGTGGACGTCCATTCTATCAAGGCGCAGTTGACGAATTTAAACAAAAAGAACCTGGAATGATGGCTCTAGTTTCTTTAGGTATAAGTGTTTCATATTTATACAGTATTTATGCTGTTATCATTACCTACGTAACGGGTGGACACGTGATGGACTTTTTCTTTGAATTTGCTTCATTATTATTAATCATGTTATTAGGTCACTGGATTGAGATGAAAGCTATTGGAGAAGCAGGAGACGCACAAGCAGCATTGGCTAAGTTGGTACCAAAAGATGCTCACGTTGTGTTAGAAGATGATTCAATTGAAATACGTCCAGTTGCTGACTTACAGGTAGGCGATTTAATTCGTGTTCAAGCCGGAGAAAATGTGCCAGCAGACGGAACTATCGAGCGTGGCGAATCACGTGTAAATGAAGCTCTTTTGACTGGAGAATCAAAAGCAGTTAAAAAAGGTCCTGGCGATGAAGTAATCGGAGGCTCAACAAATGGAGAAGGGGTTCTTTATATTAAAGTGAATGAGACAGGTGATCAATCCTTTATCTCTCAAGTACAGACTTTAATTAGCCAAGCTCAAAGTCAGCCTTCCAGGGCAGAAAATATTGCGCAAAAGGTTGCAGGGTGGCTCTTCTATATTGCTGTTATTGTCGCGCTAATTGCTTTTGTAGTGTGGATGATTATTGGAGATATCCCAACGGCAGTTATATTTACTATTACTACATTAGTTATTGCTTGTCCGCACGCATTGGGTCTGGCTATTCCATTGGTAACCGCCCGAAGCACAAGCTTAGGGGCTAGCCGTGGCTTACTAGTAAAAGACCGCCAAGCCTTAGAAATAGCTCAAGATGCAGATGTGATGATTTTAGATAAAACGGGTACTTTAACAACTGGTGAATTTAAAGTATTAGATGTAAAACTTCTTAATGACAAATATACAAAAGAGGAAATCATTGCCTTATTGGCAGGTATTGAAGGAGGATCTAGCCACCCAATTGCTCAATCAATTATAAGTTTCGCCGAGCAGCAAAATATACGTCCAGCATCTTTTGATTCGATTGATGTGATTTCCGGTGCTGGAGTAGAGGGTAAAGCAGGTGGGCACCGTTACCAATTAATCAGTCAAAAAGCCTATGGACGTAATCTTGATATGGATATTCCAAAAGGAGCAACTCTTAGTGTCTTAGTAGAAAACGATGATGCTATTGGTGCTGTAGCTTTAGGGGACGAATTAAAACCAACGAGTAGAGAGTTAGTTAAAGCTCTTAAAAAGAACAATATTCAACCAATTATGGCAACAGGTGATAATGAAAAAGCGGCTCAAGGCGTGGCAGTAGATTTAGGGATTGAATATAGATCAAATCAATCTCCACAAGACAAATATGAGTTAGTTAAAACACTTAAAGATGAAGGAAAGAAAGTTATCATGGTAGGTGATGGTGTAAATGATGCTCCTTCTCTTGCCTTAGCAGATGTTGGTATAGCTATAGGTGCTGGAACTCAAGTTGCATTGGATTCAGCTGATGTCATATTGACTCAATCCGATCCAGGAGATATTGAATCATTCATTGAATTAGCACACAAAACAACTCGAAAAATGAAACAAAACCTATTTTGGGGAGCTGGTTATAACTTTATAGCTATCCCTCTAGCTGCAGGAATTTTGGCTCCTATTGGTATCACATTAAGCCCTGCATTAGGAGCAATCCTAATGTCTGTGTCAACAGTCATCGTCGCCATTAATGCTATGTTATTAAGTTTAGATCCAAAAAATAACGGTTAACAGATCGAATGATTGAAACTCCTTAAAGTATTAAGATACAATAGTTTTACAGGAGAAAAAGAGATGTAAGTACTGGCTCTTTGTAAAATCGTGTTGATAGAAGTAGACGATTGATTTAGATCGAGAAGTAGTATTAGTTGCTGCTGAAGATGATGAAATTATAGGTGCAATTTGGGAGAGATTGCTTGATGCAGATAAAAGAGGCTGAAAAACTAGGAGCACAGAAATCTGCAGGCTATAAAAAAGTCAATAATACTAGAAAGAAGGGATTGAGCTTTACAAAGAATTAAATAAATAACAGAATCGCCGTTTCGTTTTGAGGTGGTGATTTTTTGCTAGTCTTTTTGATAGAAAAAGCATATCTATGAAATGACAGGTGCAGATTTGTGTAAAAAATGTATTTTGAAAGATAGTGTTCTTGTAATAGCATTGTTGCACTATATGCAAATTGATGAGGAACAGGGTAAAAAGTTGATTCAATCAATCCATTCAAGCTATAAGGATTTTCTAAAACATTTTGAAGATGCTGATGTATTTGCGAATCTCTCTTATCAGATATTGAAGGGGAGCTATCCCTACCCAGTTAATGAGGTTGCAGCAGATATGCTAAGGTATGTAGCCTATGACGTTAATAGGTTCCATGCACGGGATAAAGTTGAGGAACTATTAGCTACAGGGGTAGAACCACTTATTGAGGAGATTTTAGAAAGATAGTCAATATTAGGGCTACTGTTCCGTTCCACAGTATAATCTTAAAATCATTTCCACTCCCTTTCGTCTATTAGTATAGAAGAAAGCTCTCAGCACACATAGAAGTTGTGAGTTTATTGGAAAAACGCAACTAGATTGTCCAGCTTGCTCTCTCATTTTTGGGCAAGCTGCTTCCAAGGTCCACAGGACCTTGGAACTCCCAAATACGCATCACGTGGAGTGTGTTGCTCTGCTCGTAAAAGCCTAGAAACCTTTGAATGAAAGGGATAATGAAAAGCCTTGATTGTAAGGCTTTTTGCTTTGTGGTGGGGAAGTATCAGAGTGAGTAGAAGTGATAGTATGAAATTATCTAATTCTGTTTCCAATCCCCTTGTGGGGATATGTTTATTTCTATTGACAAGGAATTTTTAGGAATAGAAGCGTATTCACCCGTTAAAAACAAGACAATAGATTATCCTAATACAATTATGTTATAATGTTCTTTATTAAATAATTTGAAATTGAGGTAATATGAAAAAGAAAAGCACTTTATTACAATCATTTGGACTAGTTCTTTTTAGTACAGTTCTACTGTTACACACAAATAATACCGTATTAGCCGATGATATTGTCAGTACCAAAGGAGATAACACTGCTTATAACTCTAATTCTTCTCCAAATACACTAGATACATCAATTGAAGCTGCCAAGCAAAATGGAATTATCTTAGTTGAAACTAAGGAACAGGTATTTCAAGACGAGACATTAGCTGAGCAAGATACTCAAGAACAAATCAATACAATCAACCAAGCAGTGGAATCTGCAAAAATAGAGGAACAAACATACAAACAAGAGGTTCAGAATTATCAAACTTATCTGGAGGATAAGAGTAAATATAAGCAAGATAGTATCAAGTATGAAAACTACCTAAAGGAAATTGCAGTTTATCGGGAAAACTATCAGCAATATGAGGCTGATAAAAAATTGTATGATGAAACGTTAGTAGCAAACAAAGAAAAACAAGATACCTATCAATCAGAACTTAAGACCTATGAAGAAGCGTCTCGTACATATGAAGATAATCTTCAAGCCTATGAAAATGGTCAATTAACAAATGAAACTCTTCAAAAGCAATATGAAGAAGCGAAACAAAAGTACGAACAAGACTTATTAGCTTACCAAAATTTAAAGAAAAACTATGATCAAGCTCAATTAGACGATTTAGAAGCGGAAAAACGTTATCAACAAGCCCTAGAAATCTATCAAAACCAGCAGAAAACTTATATACTGGCTAAAGCGAGATATGACGAGGAAATGCTGGAAGCTCAAGGGAAACTTGGTCAAACAGGTTACCTAACAGAGGTGCTAGCTCAAAATTTAATTTTCCGATCTGAACCAAATACAACTCAAACTTTTACTGGAAAATACATCTCTCCTGAACAGTTAGCACTTCTATCAAAACATACAAATAACTGGTTTGACCCTGGAACAGTCAACTTTCCAATTTCTACAAAAACGGTTACCACTAAAGGTCAATGGAACGCTGCCTATATGAAAATTGGTGACAGTGTACAAGTTGACTATAGCGGGCTAGAAAATTCTAGTTTCTCAGGTCATAAACTGGCTCGCGTGAGATATACCTATACCCTTTTAAACTCTACACATTATGATAAGTCTGTCATTCTTCAGGCCATTGATGATCCAACTGTTACTGCTTATGTTCATATTTATAATAAAGATGATCGAACAACAGGGTCATTTGAAATAGAAATGAAGGTACAGTTTTTTGACAATGAGGGTAAGGAAATCATTCCAAATGATAAACAGTATGCCTTAACCAGTTTTGCCAGTATCAATTCCCTAAACGGCAGTGGTGAGTATGTCGCAGGATACAATGGTACTTTGTTCCCAATTACCGGTTCTACAATTACCATAAAAGACGGGCGTGCAATGAACTTTTCTTCTACACCTCAAGAAAGCCTAGCATCAGGCTGGGATAGTAATACTAGCCCAGATGCCTACATAGGTGCTATAGTTGGAAAGTCTACCGAAACAATTCGTTTCAACTTTGGAAATAGTAATGGTTTCGCCTATTGGTTCGCCTTTAATAGTGATGTAAAAGCCAAAGGAATACTCGGTCCAGAACCTATTGCACCTATTAAACCGATTCGTGAAGTTATCAATATCCCTAGTGAGCCAGTAAGACCTATTGAGCCTCTAGTTCCCAATTATCAAATCCTTAGCAAACCCATACCTCCTGTAAAACCAAGTGAACCCAAGCTTATCTCTGTTTTACTTCCGCTGGAACCTGTCAAACCAAAAGAAGTGAAAAATCCAAAGGAGCCATTGGTTGTTAAAAAGCCAATCTCTCCGAAGCCAATGGTTGTCTTTTATCATAGAAGTATTTATAGACCACCTACAAAACTACCTTCGCGCTCTAATAAACCAGTAGTAGCAATCAAAACTCTACCAGCGCGTGCTATTCCTCCTGTAACAACCTATCCCGTTAATAAGCCACGAATACATAGCAATCTTGAGCCAAAGTCTCCGATAGTTTCCCATTACCCTACCTATCAACCGTCAATAGTAAACAAAGCAAGCAAGACTTCTCCAAAGGTAAAACCATGGACACATGCTTCAACACCCTCTCTTATGGAAAAGGAGCTAAAAGACAAGCAGGCCAAACTTGATATCAATGATTATTTCCAGAAAAATCTAAACATCGACACTCGAGCTAATTCGGTCAGCACACTTGATTATATTGACTTTTTAGCTAAAAAATTAGGTGAAAAGCATAAAGGAGATCAGGCAAAAATCAATCGTGATTTGGCTATAATGCTTGCTTATAGTAGTTACAGTACAGATAAATTACAAAAATTACTTAATAATTTTGTTGAGCCGTATGACCATATTAATAAAAATAAGATAACTTTAGTGATTGATGCTAATCACAGAGATTCAACTGCACAAATTGATTTTGCGCATACAATGACAACCCTGGCTTCACTTGAAAAGCAAGACAATCATCTGAATAATATGACTAAAGGAATCTTTAGTTTAAAACATCCACAGTACTTGTGGTTATTAGCAAAAAGTGGGAAACTAGGAGAGGCATTGGTACAAGCGGATTAAAGCTTACTATGGTCAGAGTGATTTAAATGAAAAACGGCAGAAACTGTTTTTGGAAAGCTATGACAAGAATACAAAAAAAGCAGGAGAAAAAGCGGCACTTGATATGATTGAGGCGAGCCTGACCATGGGGGGAGTACTAGCCCTTGGCTATGCTTTATTGAATAAGCGGAAACCAAAGGATATTGCTCAAAACCTTGCTATCACAGATAAGGTAGCGCTAGGAGGCACCTTTGACAGATGGCGTCAAAAACCATTTGAAGCTATCAAGGATATTTCTAGTATCTATATTGAAAAAGCTGTAAACAAGGTTAAAGCTATTGTGTCCCCGATTGTCAAAATAGGAAAAAAAGTTGTAAACAAGATTAAAGATACATCTAATTCACTTGTCAAAACAGGAAAAAATATTTTAAAATCAGGAAAAAAACAATTCAATAAATTTATGGAATTTATCTCATCCAAGAAGAAAGGATCTACCTCAAAACCAGCTAAAAAATCTCCCATAAAAGTTTCAAAATCTTTCAGTAAGATTGGTCGTAACATTACAAGACCTATAACTAGAATGCTTCAGAAACTGACAGGAAACTCGAAGGTTTCTCCAAAGCCAAAAGCTTCTGCTAAACCTAAGGCTAGTCCAAAACCCAAACCAACTGCAAAACGCAAAACAAGTCCCAAGCCCAAACCAATTGCAAAACGCAAAGCAAGTCCAAAACCAAAAACTACTGCAAAACGCAACGCAAGTCCGAAACCCAAACCAACTGCTAAACGCAAAGCAAGTCCGAAACCCAAACCAACTGCAAAACGCAACGCAAGTCCGAAACCCAAACCAACTGCTAAACCAAAGGCTAGACCGAAACCCAAACCAACTGCTAAACCAAAGGCTAGACCAAAACCCAACCCAAAATCTAAAGGAAAAAGAAGATGAAAAAGAAATTACTTGCTGCCCTTATCCTAACCTTCCTAAGCCTCTTGCTTTGGGGGATTGGAAAACTGTATATCGCATATAATCTATCACACTATGCAGGGTACTATGTCCAACAGTTGCCTCGGAAAGAGGGGACGAACCCAGAATTAGTCATCATTTTAACTCATTTGGACAGTATTGAAAGACCTTTGACCAATAACTTGTCCTACGACCTTGATGGAAATGGCGCAGTTATTGTAGATAATCAATCAATTCTTTCTTACATGACAGATATGTTTAATTTATATCCAACAGAAGGTAGTGAAAATTATATATTAGATGTCAAAAATGGATCATTTCTCTATCATGTCAAAAATCTTAATTTTCAAGAAAAGGATAAAAGTAAATCCAAGGAGCTAGAAGCCAAAAAACTTCTTGATAAAATCCTACCTCCTATCCTAGAAGCGCAACCTAAACCTAAAATCAACCTTCAAAAACTATTTAACGACAAATACTACAAACAGTTTAATGAATAAATTATCTATGAAAAAGAAAATAATTGTTGCCCTTATCCTAACCTTCCTAAGCCTCCTGATTTTGGGGATTGGAAAGCTGTATATCGCATATAATCTCTCTCACTATGCAGGGTACTATGTCCAGCACATACCTCGGAAAGAGGGGACGAATCCAGAATTAGTAATCATTTTAACTCATCTGGACAGTATTGAAAGACCTTTGACCAATAACTTGTCCTACGACCTTGATGGGAATGGTGCAATTTTATTGGACAAGTCATTAATATTAAGTCAAAGAATAGATATTCATCTTTGGAATCATACTGAGAATAAGAAATATGTTTTCAACAAAGTAGGTAATTTTTCTTATTATTACACTGATGATATCAACAATACAACTTCTGACACACAATATCAAAAAGAGGCGGAATTACTTCTTGATAAAATCCTACCTCCTATCCTAGAAGCGCAACCTAAGCCTAAAATCAACCTTCAAAAACTATTTAATGAGAAGTACTACAAACAATTTAATGAATAAGCTATCTATGAAAAAGAAATTACTTGTTGCCCTTATCCTAACCTTCCTAAGCCTCCTGCTTTGGGGGATTGGAAAGCTGTATATCGCATATAATCTATCACACTATGCAGGGTACTATGTCCAGCACATGCCTCGGAAAGAGGGGACGAATCCAGAAATGGTCATTGTATTAAAGTATCTAAATGATATAGAGAAACCTACTACAAATAACTTATCCTACGACCTTGATGGGAATAGTACAATTTTACTAGATAATTCTATAATATTAAGTAATGGTCCCTACATTCGTATTTGGAATTATACAGAAAATAAAAAATATATTTTCAATAATTTCGGTAGTTATTCTTTTTATTACACTGACGATATAGACAAAAAAAAATATGATTCACAATATCAAAAAGAGGCGGAATTACTCCTCGATAAAATCCTACCTCCTATCCTAGAAGTGCAACCTAAACCTAAAATCAACCTTCAAAAACTATTTAACGACAAATACTATAAACAGTTTAATGAATAAGCTATCTATGAAAAAGAAAATAATTGTTGCACTTATCCTAACCTTCCTAAGCCTCCTGCTTTGGGGGATTCCGTAGGAGAAGTACCCATTTTCTCTAATTAGATAAAATGTAACCTCTGTTATTCTTGTATAACTACTTTACAAGTTTTGAAAATTTGGTATTATCTGTATCATTTATATATTTGTATATTTATGTTCGAGAAAATCTATATGCATAGTTAAGAAAGAAAAGAGCCGCGAAAGCGACTCTTTTTGGTTTTAAATGATTACCCAACAAACTCGTTGATTTCTTTTTCGATGTTGGCGATTTTTTCTTCCGCCTCGGCAAGTGTTTCACCAACTGTTGCGATGTAGAATTTGATTTTTGGTTCTGTTCCTGAAGGACGAACGGCAAACCAAGAATCATCTGCCAAGGTGTATTTCAAGACATCTGATGGAGGAGTAGTGAGTTTTTCAACGTTTCCATCTTTGTCTGTCTTAGTTTGAAGGGCAAAGTCTTCAAAGACCGCGATGTCTGTTGCGTTGAATTGTGCTGGTGAGTTATCGCGGAATTTAGCCATGATTGCCTTGATTTGTTCTGCACCGTCTTTACCAGAAAGAGTA
Source organism: Streptococcus sp. 2018110 (assembly GCF_019754115.1). Classification (NCBI taxonomy): domain Bacteria; kingdom Bacillati; phylum Bacillota; class Bacilli; order Lactobacillales; family Streptococcaceae; genus Streptococcus; species Streptococcus sp. 2018110. Next base: position 21,891 of record NZ_JAIJZO010000012.1, read on the forward strand.
ACAGAGATTGTTTTCTCAGCAAAGTAGCCATATTCTTTGAAGATTTCATCGATACCGTCAGCCAAGGTCATGCCACGTGAACGGTAGTAGGCAGCAATTTCAGCAACCATAAGCACAGCCTGGATAGCATCCTTGTCACGTACAAATGGTTTGATCAAGTAACCAAAGCTTTCTTCAAAACCAAACATGTAAGTATGGTTGTGTTTTTCTTCGAACTCTTGGATTTTCTCAGCGATGAATTTGAAACCAGTCAAGACGTTGAACATGGTAGCACCGTAGCTTTCAGCAATCTTAGTTACCAACTCAGTGGATACGATTGACTTAGCAAGGGCAGCGTTTGCAGGAAGTGTGCCTGCTTGCTTGTGGGCTTCAAGGATGTATTTAGCAATGATAGCGCCGATTTGGTTACCAGAAAGGTTCCAGTATGAACCGTCAGCTTGACGAACTTCAACACCAACACGGTCAGCGTCAGGGTCAGTTGCAAGAAGGACATCTGCACCGACTTCACGGCCCAATTCTTCCGCAAGGGCAAATGCAGCTTGGCTTTCTGGGTTTGGTGAAGCGACAGTAGAGAAGTCAGGGTCAGCAGTTGCCTGTGCTTCAACAACTTGGACAGACTCAAAACCAGCCTGTGCAAGGGCACGACGAGCCAACATTTCACCCGTACCATGAAGTGGTGTGTAGACAATCTTCATGTCTTTACCGTATTCAGTAATCAATTCAGGGTTGATGTTGAGGTCTTTGAGTTCTTCAAGATATTTAAGGTCAGTTTCTTCGCCAAGAACTGTAATCAAGCCATTTTCCTTGCTAGCTTCAAGGTCGGCCAATTCAACTGCAAATGGATTGTCAATGGCACGGATGAAGTTGGTCAATGCATCTGCATCAGCTGGTGGCATTTGTCCGCCGTCTTCACCGTAAACCTTGTAGCCGTTGAATTCTTTCGGGTTGTGGCTAGCAGTCACCATGATACCTGCGATGGCATTGTAATGACGAACTGCAAATGACAACTCAGGAGTTGGACGAAGGCTTTCAAATACATAAGATTTGATACCATGCGCTGCCAAAACTTGAGCTGATTCAAAGGCAAATTCTGGCGAGAAGTGACGTGAGTCGTAAGCGATGGCAACACCACGTTTTTTAGCTTCTTCACCTTTTGATTCTACCAATTTTGCCAAACCTTCAGTAGCTTGACGAACTACGAATACGTTGATGCGGTTGGTACCAGCGCCAATATAACCACGCATACCAGCTGTACCAAATTCAAGATTTGTATAGAAGGCATCTTCTTTTGTTTTTTCATCCATTGCGACTAATTCTTCACGCAAGTAATCTGGAAGGTCCGCAAAGTCGAGCCATGTTTGATAGGTTTCTTGATAAGTCATCTCATATCTCCTTAAAAATTTTTATATTAAACGCTTTCATTATACCATGTTTGAAAAGAAAAATCACGCTTTCACGTGATTTTCTGATATTTATTTTTGAACTTTCTGTAAAACTGGAACGATAGCTATGGTTAAGAGACCGGAGATGGTTAATTCTGCAATAGAATTGAATGAGACGATACTAGCTAGTAACAATTTTATATCCCCAGCATATACATTAGAAAATAGGAAGAAGATACCAGTCAAGACAAAAATTGTATTTGTCAAGGTACCAGTAAGACCTGCTAGTAGAAGCCCCTTTTTGTTTTTCATCAATTTGTAAACAAAATATGGTGTAACTCCGATTAAAATACGTGGAACTAAGGCAATCAGGATAGAATTGAAGTTTCCATGTTCTACGAAAGGAGAGAAAACATAACTCATCGGTGAAAGGATTATGCTATTGCGGATGATACTCATTATTCCCATAAAACCACCCAGTTGTGCCCCTAAGCGTGGACCGTAAAGAATGGAAGCGATGATGATGGGAATATGGGTAATAGTCGGTTTTATTGGCAAGATAAAATTAGCAAAAATCATCTGACTGACCACTTCAATGACAATCATGATTGTTAGAAATATTGCAAGAGTCGCAACATCCCTGGATTTATTTGTTTTCATTTAGAACCTCCATTACTTTATTAAGAATCACATCAACCTCGGCCAGAGCGCCTGTACCAAAGTCGCCGCAAGCAAGCAGAGCTTCACGCGGTTTGATTTCCTCAAAACCATACTCTATGAGGGTTTTGATATTTTTCTGGGTAGCAGGATTGAGGTACATGTTAGTATTCATAGCAGGTGCCAGCAGTTTTTTGGTACCAATTGGCAGAGCCAGAGCTGTTGCAGTAATAATGTTGTCAGCCATACCATTAGCTAATTTAGCTATCGTATTGGCAGAAGCAGGGGCAACTAAAAATAAGTCTGTTTCTTTGGCAATATCGATATGCTTGATAAGAGTAGGATTTTCTTCGATCATGACATCTGTATGAACCAGATTTTTTGATAAGGATTGGAGAGTCAAAGGTGTGATGAAGTCCATAGCAGAGCGACTCATGAGGACTGTAATCTGATGACCGAGCTTGGTCAATTGACTGGTTAGGTCAGCTGCTTTATAGGCTGAAATAGAGCCAGTAACGGCAAGTGTGATATTAGCCATTTTTTTCTCCTTTTTCTAGGGTATTTAAAATGAGCTGAGCAATTTCATCTTTTGTCTGTGCTTGAATTTCCCTTGTTTTATCAACTAAATAGGCAATGTGTTGATTTTCTCCAATGTCCTTCAAGTCATTAGCAAGTATATAATCAGCGCCATTTCGTTCAATGCTTTGGCGAGCTACGGCAAATAATTCCTCCTTAGGAACATTAACCAATAGTTTGAAGCCAAAGAGTGTGATAGCTGGATTCCATGTTTTTACATAGGAAATGACCTTGGGAGTTTTTTTCAAGAAAAGAACTTGGTAGTCATCCTTGGATGAAATCTTGCTTTCTGTATTCTGTTTTTTTAGTAGACTAGAGATGTCTTCAGTTGCTCTTAGTTCATCTAAACCAGTCATATAAACAGGTGTATAATCAGATACAGCCATGCTATGAATCAGGGCCTGATGGGTTTTGACTAAAGGTTCTAATGTTTCTTTCAAACTATCAACATTTGTGATTTCGATAATGGTTAAATTCTTCTGAGAATTTGGTTTGACAGCCTGTCTTGTAGTCACAAGAGTAACTTCATGACCACGTTTCAAGGCTTGTTCGGCAATGATTTTTCCAAGATGTCCAGAAGCATGGTTTGTAATAGCGCGGACTTGATCGATAGCTTCGCTTGTTCCGCCTGATGTAATCAATAGTTTCATGTTCATATTTTACTAGAATTTCTATTTTTCGTAAAGTTTGCACTAACTCATTTGCTAATAAATCTGTGACACTGGAAAATGATAACACTAATAAAAAATATAAGGATTAGTCTTAGACGGAAGTATAGAGCTATGATATGATGAGAATACAGTTTTTAAAAATTTGTATCTGTTTAAGTAAGGGAACCTGTAGTTTTTCTGAAAATTCCGTACGTTAGTGAATAAATAGTAAAAAATATGCGAAAATAAGTTGTGGTATGGTATAATGTCCATAAAAAATAAGGAAATTAGGAGCTCTCATGAAAACAGATATTGAAATTGCACAAAGTGTAACCTTGAAACCAATCACAGAAATCGTTGAAAAAGTTGGTATCAGCTTTGATGATATTGAACTTTATGGAAAATACAAGGCAAAATTGTCTTTCGATAAAATCAATGCCGTCAAGGGAAATGCGCCTGGTAAGTTGATTTTAGTAACAGCTATCAACCCAACGCCAGCTGGTGAAGGTAAGTCGACTATTACTATCGGTTTGGCAGATGCTCTTTCTAAAATTGGCAAGAAAACTATGATTGCCCTTCGTGAGCCTTCTTTGGGACCTGTCATGGGGATTAAAGGTGGAGCTGCAGGTGGTGGCTATGCTCAGGTCTTGCCAATGGAAGACATCAATTTGCATTTTACAGGGGATATGCACGCCATTACCACAGCAAACAATGCCCTTTCAGCCTTGATTGATAACCATATCCATCAGGGGAATGTGATTGGGATTGATCAACGTCGTATTATCTGGAAACGTGTTGTGGACCTCAACGATCGTGCCCTTCGTAAGGTAACAGTTGGCTTGGGTGGTCCGCTCAATGGTATTCCGCGTGAAGATGGATTCGATATTACCGTAGCTTCTGAAATCATGGCGATTTTGTGCTTGGCGACGGACATCAATGACTTGAAAGAACGTTTGGCAAATATTGTTATCGGTTATCGTTTCGATCGCAGTCCTGTCTACGTGCGTGATTTGGCGGTGGAAGGTGCTTTGACCCTTATTTTGAAGGACGCTATTAAACCAAACCTTGTCCAAACCATCTATGGCACGCCAGCCTTTGTTCATGGTGGTCCATTTGCTAACATTGCCCACGGCTGCAACTCAGTCCTGGCAACAACAACCGCTCTGCGATTGGCCGACTATACCGTCACAGAAGCAGGCTTCGGGGCTGACCTTGGAGCAGAGAAGTTCCTTGATATTAAGGTGCCGAACTTGCCTAAGGCTCCTGATGCTGTGGTGATTGTAGCGACCCTGCGTGCGCTTAAAATGCACGGTGGTGTAGCTAAGACAGAACTTTCTACTGAAAATGTAGAGGCAGTCAAAGCTGGTTTTTCTAACTTGAAGCGTCACGTTGAAAATATCCAGAAGTACGGTATTCCAGCGGTGGTTGCTATCAACGAATTCGTCTCAGATACAGCTGATGAAATTGCAGCTTTGAAAGAACTTTGTGCTGAAATTGGCGTACCTGTCGAGTTGGCAAGTGTTTGGGCAAATGGCGCTGATGGTGGTGTTGAACTGGCTGAAACAGTTGTTGCTACTATTGATAACCAAGCAGCAAACTACCAACGCCTCTATAAGGCTGAGGATAGCTTGGAAGAGAAAGTGACCAAGATTGTTACGCAAATCTACGGTGGTACAGGCGTTGTCTTTGAGAAGAAGGCTCGTAACCAGCTGGCTGAATTTGCTAAGAATGGCTGGGATAAGTTGCCAGTCTGCATGGCCAAGACCCAATACAGCTTCTCAGATGATCAGTTTGCCCTCGGTGCACCAACAGGATTTGACATTACAGTCCGTGAATTTGTGCCAAAATTAGGTGCAGGCTTTATCGTTGCCTTGACTGGAGATGTCATGACCATGCCCGGTTTGCCAAAAGCTCCCGCAGCTCTCAACATGGATGTGGCAGCAGACGGGACGGCTATCGGCTTGTTCTAACAAGAATGAATATAAAAAATCCGCTCAAAGGCGGATTTTTTGTCTATTCAGATAGTTTCTCAACCGTTTGATAGGCAAGTAAGCCAAGTAAAATACTCAAGATAGGAAACACCGTCTGGAAGATACCAGTGTTGAATGGTGAATTAAAGAGGAAATGGATTCCAAAGCTTGCACCAATCCAAAATACTCCCTGTGCTTTTGATATGCCTGTATTTTTCGTGAGAAGGGCTACTAAACCAATGGCGAAGAGAAGCGTGAAAACCCAATGGGCCCAACCAGCTTGACCAACGCGTTCAAGAATGGTTTCAAAGCCGTCTAACTTATTCATGAACATATCTCTAAAAACAAAGGTGATGTCTTCCACGATTTGGAAACCTAATCCAACAATCACTCCGCTTACCAATGCATTTTTTAGTGTCATTTTTCTACAAATAAGCAGTACAAGTAGAACAGTTAGCCCTTTACCGATTTCTTCTGCCAATGGACCTGAAATAGCTGCGCCCCAGTCATTTAGGAAATTATCACTAGCTTTAACAATTTCGAGTAGGAAATATCCAATAGCTGTATGTCCAAGTTCAGAAAACGAGATGCTACTTGTTAAGCCTAAAAGCCAGCTAAGACCTATAACTTGTTTTGAGATGTTATAGCGTTTAGCTAAGGAATATGTCAGTATTAGTAGGGGGATGATGTAAATAGCGACCAAGGAAATTGTGAGGAGAAAGAGAGGATATTTAGCCTCCATACCATTTGGCTTACCGAATTCTCCAAAGATAATTTTGCAACCGTTGACAAATCCAATCGTTGCTAAGACGACTGGAAGATAGGTTTTACACATTTGAAATTTTTCTTTCATAGTTTGACCTTTCTGTATTAATAAACTAGTGTATAGATACATTGTATCAAAAATGAGTACGTTTTGTCTATAATCTACCTATTTTTTATCTAAGTCTTCTCAGTTGTTGTAATGTTTTTCCTGCAACTAGGACTCCATAATAGGCCGTAGCAGAATTGTGCCAAAAATTTTCTTTTTTGATAGACTAATGTTGAAAAAATGAAAGGAGTATTTTATGGAACAATATGATTTAGTAGTCATTGGTTTTGGAAAGGCTGGTAAGACCTTGGCAGGTAAGCTGTCAGCAGCTGGGAAGAAAGTTGCCTTAGTAGAGGAAAATCCTGCTATGTTTGGCGGGACTTGTATCAATATCGGCTGTATTCCAACCAAGACTCTCTTGGTAGCTGCAGATAAAAACTGGACTTTCGAGCAGGTCATGGAACAAAAAGAGACCGTCACTACTCGCTTGCGGAACAAAAACGAAGCAGTCTTGAAAGGTAGCGGTGCTAGTTTGTATCAAGGACATGCGCGTTTTGTGGCGGACAAGGTTGTAGAGGTATCTGCTGGAGAAGAAAGCCTTCAGTTGACTGCGGAAACGATTGTCATCAATACAGGTGCTAAGTCGCGCGTGCTACCAATTCCAGGTTTGTTGGATACAGCTCACGTGTATGATAGTACAGGTATTCAGAACTTGGAAACTCGTCCTGATAAGTTGGCTATTATCGGCGGTGGTAACATCGGTCTGGAATTTGCTGGACTCTACAGCAAACTCGGTAGCCAGGTGACGGTATATGAAGCCAGCTCTGCTATTTTACCAAGGGAAGAGGAAGTAGTTGCTAAGTTAGCCAAGGAGTATATGGAAGAAGCTGGCGTGACCTTCGTCTTGGGTGCGAAAATCGAGCAAGTAGCAGCTGCGGGCGAGCAAGTTGCTGTGACGGTTAATGGCGAAACGGCAGTCTTTGATGCTGTCCTCTATGCGACAGGTCGTGTGCCAAACACTGCTGACTTGGGCTTGGAAAATACGGCGATTGAGCTTTTGGAAAATGGTGCTGTTAAGGTGGATGACTACTGCGAAACGACCGTTCCAGGTGTCTATGCAGTAGGTGATGTCAATGGCGGTCCACAATTCACTTACACATCCCTAGACGACTTCCGTATCGTCTTTGGCAAGTTGACTGGAACAGGAACTTATAGCTTGAGCCAACGTAAGTCTATTCCAACCAGCGTCTTTATCACGCCTGTGCTTTCTCGTGTTGGTCTGACCGAGAAGGAAGCCAAGGAAGCAGGCTACGACTACATTGCCAATGAACTGCCTGTTGCCAATATGCCACGTGCCCATGTCAATAATGATCTCAAAGGCATTTTCAAGGTTATCGTAGATAAGGAAACGAAGCTTGTTCTGGGTGCAACACTATTTGGTCGTAATTCAGAAGAGTTGATTAACTTGATTACTATGGCCATTGACAATAAGATTCCTTATACCTACTTCAAGACGCAGATTTTCACCCATCCGACTATGGCTGAGAATTTGAATGATGTTTTTAATTTTTAATACTTTAGGGAGGGAAGCTGTCTGCATATACTCAAGTATAATCTGCGGCTTCGTTTCCTAGACTAGTATCAAGATCATCGAGTGACCATTTTTCTTTGATGAATCGTGACCGCCTGTAAGGGGCGGTTTTTTATAATTATCTGCGATTTCTTGGACAGATTGGAATGGGATAAAGATCGGTAATAGATATTGATGAATCAACAACCATTTCGAATACGTGGTTTATAACATAATAAAAGCCTGTCAATGCAGGCTTGTTTTAGTATGTGTTACTGGTGGTGCTGAGTCGTTTCAATTTGGTCTACTTTGAAAAATGCAGCAAGTGCCACGCAGAAACTAAAGCAGAGCATGAGAACGGTTATTTCACCAGAGTCAGATGTTAGTCCTTCGTTGAATGGAGTATTCAAGAAAAAGTGTGCTAAGACAGCCATCAGCATCCAGAAAAGTCCTTGTTTTTTAGATATGCCACTATTTTTTGAGACGAGAGCGACCAAACCGACTGCGAATGCAAGGGAGAAGGCCCAGTGAGTTCCGCCAGCGTGAAGCATACGTTCGATAAGAGTGGCGAAGCCATCTGCTTTAGATTTAAAGATTTGTTGGAAGACATAGAGGCCGTCTTCAATAATCTGGAAACTCAAACCTACAATCATACCGCTGACTACGGCATTTTTTAGAGTAAGTTTTTTGAGCAAGAGGAGTACGAGTAGTACAACTAGGCCCTTACCAAATTCTTCATGGAAGGGGGCGGTGACAGCTGCTCCCCAGTTTTGAATAAATGTTTGAGGTGGTTTGATGATGAATAACCAAAAAGCTCCTAAAAGTGTTTGACCAATACCAGAGAAGTAAAAACTAGCTGTTATACCCAAAATCCAACTGAGATGGATAACTTTTTTAGAAATATCAAAACGTTTCGCTACATAACGAATGATAAGAATCATAGGGAGGACATAAAGTGCAACTAAGGAAATAGTTAGAAAGAAGAGAGGATATTTTCCGTCCATTCCATCCGGTTTCCCAAAAAAGGTAAGAAGAACTTTACAGCCAGAGAAAAAACTCCAAACGGCTAAAAAAATAAGTAGCTTCATTTTGTGTTTAGCACAGAATTGTTTCATAAAATGACTTCCTTTATATTAATTTAGTAGATGTCAGTTATCCCTACCGTGCTATAGTTTATCATAGCCATCTTTTTATTATCTCAGGTCTATCTATTTTTTCTCGGTTTTTGGATTCCATGATATAATAAGTAAAATATGTTGGAGGACTATTATATGAAATTGCAAAAGAAAATCATGTTATCTGTTGTTCTTGGTTTGAGCCTTGTTAGTTTGTCTGCCTGTCAGTCAATTTCTAACTGGTGGAAAAATACCAAGGAAGAATGGATTGGTTTGGAGATGACGGTACGGACATACGATGAAAATTCTCAATTGATAGATGAAATGTCTGGTAAGTCCCTATCGATTTCGCGGAATCAGGAATTTGACTCGGTGGATGCCGAAGGCTATTCCAATGCGGATTCGTCGGTCTTGAAGGTGACACTTGGGAATTACGAAATTGACCACGTAGGCTCATCTTTGATTGCAGCAGAAGAAGGTTTGGAAGACTTGTATGCGAAATATCAGACCACAGTAGATATTGCAAATTACGATCGTGCAATTCCGCTTGTTAACCGTATGGTATCTAGTCTCAAAAATGATTTTACAGGTAAGGCAAAGGTGGTTTTGATTCGTTCGCAAAACGGAACACCGCTTGCTACTTATGTAGGTGATAAAGTGTCTCTTTATGCATCTGATGCACCTAAGACTTCTGAACTCTTGATTGATGGCAAACGGTTAATTATCTATCGCTGTGATTATACCATTTATGATAGAGAATTATTGGAGAACTAGATGATAGACATTCGTTCCGCAAGGATAGAGGATGCTGCAGACCTTGTGTCTCTTTATGCTCCTTATGTAGAAAAGACCGCTATTACCTTTGAAACAGAAGTGCCGACTGTCGAAGCCTTTGCAAGTCGAATTGAAAAGACCTTGGAGAAGTTTCCCTATCTGGTCGCAGTTGAAGAGGGCACTCTTGTTGGTTATGCCTATGCTTCAACCTACTATGCCCGAGCTGCCTATGACTGGACGGTGGAATTATCTGTCTATATCCAGCAAGAAGCACGTGGAAAAGGAATTGGAACTCTTCTCTACAATGCTTTGGAAAGGGAACTGATAGCGCGTGGTTTTAAAAATTTCTTAGCCTGCATTGCCCTACCAAACCCAGCCTCTATAGCACTCCATGAGAAGAGGGGCTATGAACAGGTAGCTCATTTCAAAAAAGTTGGTTATAAATTTGATACATGGCATGATATTGTTTGGCTTCAAAAATCTCTTGTAGGTAAGCAAAATGAAGATTGAAGAATTAGAAAAACGCTTGTTGGCTGTGGCGGATGCCAGTCAAGCTCAACCCATGAAAGCCTATATGAAGAATCACTTTGACTTTCTAGGTGTTCGGACACCTGATCGCCGAACAGTTGCTAGGCAATTTTTCAAAGATTTTAAGGCTCAGGGAATTGACTGGGACTTTGTAGAGGCTTGCTGGTCTAAGCCCTATCGTGAATTTCAATATATCGCCATTGATTACCTAGTGACCAAGAAAAAAGACTTGGTTCTAGCTGATTTAACCCGTTTGAAAAAACTGGCTCAAAGTAAGTCTTGGTGGGATAGTATTGAAAACTAGTCGGTAAGATTGTGTTGGACAATCCAGAGGCCAAGCAGACAATCTTGGAATGGAGTTTGGATGATGATTTCTGGTTGAGACGGATTGCCATTGACCACCAGTTATTGCAAAAAGAAAAGACGGATATGGAACTGTTGGAGAAAATCCTGATCAATAATCTCAATCAGACAGAATTTTTCATCAATAAGGCGATTGGCTGGAGTTTGCGGGATTATTCTAAGACCAATCCTGACTGGGTGCGGGCTTTCCTTGACAAATATAGTTCCCAAATGGCAGGTTTGTCCATTCGTGAGGCAAGTAAATACATCTAGGAGGAGCCATGTCTAAAGTTTATGAATTTGAAGCAGTCATTCATCCCGTACCGGACAAGGGTGGAGCCTATGTCATCTTTCCCTATGATATACGAGAAGAGTTTGGCAAGGGGAGAGTAAAAGTTCATGCCAGATTTGATGGTCAACCCTATGATGGCTCCATTGTCAATATGGGAGTAAAGGATGAAGCAGGCACTATCTGTTACATTATTGGTATACAAAAAGCTATTCGAGCGGCTATTGGAAAACAGGCTGGTGATAGAGTACAAGTAACCATTCAAGAACGAATGGAGTAATCAGGCTTGCAAATCCTTGAAATTATGGTAGAATAGATTCATGCGATGAGCCGAGTAGTGACTTTGTCACTTTCGACGCTAGGGAGGTCTTCATTTAATTGAAACGCAGGAGCGGACCTTGAATAGTTGTGTGAACCTTCTATTCTCATCGGAAACGATGCCCTTGCCCACCCTTGAGGTGGGCTTTTTTTGCATACTAATATGCTTCAGATAATCTATCGGAAGCATATTTCAGTATGTATTTCTATAGGAATGTTATTGGCTCAGCCGAGGAAGTTTTTGTATTTCTCAAAGTTAGAAATAGCAGTTGATATTATGTTTGATGAAGATTGCTTGATAGTCTTTTAAATCTTCTGGATGGAGAGCCTTGACATTGGTCATAGTATAGGTTCGATTGAGAAGCTTATACTTATTTTCTCCAAATTGATGGAAGGGGAGTAGTTGGACTTTGTCAATCTTGAGTTGATTAAAGAGACAGGCGAATTGTTCAGCATCTTCGAGGGAATTATTAAAGTCAGGGATAACAGGGATCCGTAGGACGATTTCTTTCCCGATGGAAAAGGCGTATTGGATATTTTGTATGATAAGGTTATTGTTGACGCCGGTGACTTTTCGATGAGAAATTGTATTGTAATGTTTTAAATCAGTATAGATAAAGTCAACGTATTGGATAAGGTCAACAAATTTGCGGTGTTCTACGAAAGCGGTGGTTTCAATAGCGGTATGAAGGCCGTATTTTTTTGCCTCCATAAGAATAGCTTTCGCAAACTCATATTGGGCAAAAATTTCTCCGCCAGACAGCGTGAGCCCACCACCAGATTCTTCATAAAAATCAATGTCTTTCATGACTTCGGATATGATGTCATCAACAGATTTTTCTTCTCCCATGATGGTCATTTTTTTACTAACAGCATCAAGCATGGGTTCAGGTTTTCGTTTTTGAGATTCTGGATTTGCACACCAAGGACAACGTAGGGGGCAGCCTTTCAAGAAAACCGTCGTACGTATACCAGGACCGTCATGGAGCGAAAAATGTTGAATGTTAAAAATAATGCCTTTTCGTGTATTCATGCTCTTTCTCCTTTTCGATTAATTTGATTTTATCACACAAAAGAAAGTTTTACAATTACGAACGTAAGTTAAAAAGTTGCAAATAGTTGAAAAAGAGTCAAAATTTGATAGAATAATGATGAGGTGATGAAATGGAACGATTAGATAAAATTATACAACTGGTATCACAACATGAAAAAATAGATGTCAATAGTTTGGCGGAGCAACTGGAGGTTTCTAAGGTAACCATCCGTAAAGATTTGGATAAGTTAGAATCAAAAGGTTTATTACGTAGAGAACACGGCTATGCTGTTCTAAATAGTGGCGATGACCTCAATATTCGAATGTCCTTTCGCTATGACGTAAAAAAACGAATTGCAAAAGAAGCAGCAAATCTTATTGCCGACAATGAAACGATTATGATAGAGTCTGGCTCAACTTGTGCTCTCTTGGCAGAAGAAATTTGCAAAACCAAGAGAAATGTGACCATCATAACAAATTCTTATTTTATAGCCAATTATGTGCGACAATATGATAGCTGTCAGATTATTTTATTGGGTGGTGAGTTTCAAAAAGATTCCCAAGTAACAGTTGGGCCGCTCTTACATAAAATGATTCAGTTTTTCCATGTTGATAAGGCTTTTGTAGGAACTGATGGCTATGATAGTGAGCATGGTTTTACAGGTAAAAACTTAATGCGAAGCGAAGTAGTACAGTACATGTCTGACGTTGCTGAAAACATGATTGTGCTAACAGATTCTAGTAAATTTACAAAACGAGGGACAGTTCGCAGATTTGGTTTAAGTCAAGTTGCTCAGGTCATTACAGATACGTCGATTTCTGAAGATCTTGTCAAAGAATTAGAAAATGCTAGAGTCACAGTAAGGCTAGTTTAGGTTGGGGGCAGTATGAAGCAAGAAAAAAGAAGGCAGTTGGCAAAAATAGCCTATCTTTATTACGAAGAGGGGAAAAGCCAAGCTGAGATTGCTGCTGAGACAGGAATTTATAGAACGACAGTCAGTAGAATGTTGACCAAGGCTAAGTCAGAAGGCATTGTAAAAATAGAAATTCAAGATTTTGATAGACGCCTATACCGACTTGAAAAATATGTTCAAGAAAAATATGGATTAAAAGGTTTAGAACTGGTTGAAAACAGCACCGATGAGGACCAGCTTGATTTAGAAAATCGTCTGGCACAGGCTGCAGCCGATATGCTTACCAATCTAATTGATGATGGAAAGAAAGTTGGTTTTTCATGGGGGAGAAGCCTCAGTCTTATTGTAGATAAGATAGGGAATCATCGTATGAAAGCTGTCAAATTTGTTCCAATAGCTGGCGGTCCAAGTCATATCCACGCACGTTATCATGTGAATACTCTGATTTACGATATGGCCAATAAATTTCGTGGAGAATGTAGTTTTATCAATGCGACGATTATCCAGGAGAATCAAGAACTCGCTCAAGGTATTCTTTCTTCTAAATATTTCGAGGAGCTACGTGCTGACTGGAAGGACTTAGATGTAGCAGCAATCGGTATTGGCGGCCGAGTCGATGAAAAAAATCGTCAATGGTTAGACATGTTGACGACAGATGATTTTAAAGCCTTGTCAGATGAAGGTGCAGTCGGTGAAACCTGCTGTCGTGGTCTGAATCAATACGGTCAAGCTGTCGTTGAGGATCTGCAAAAGAGGACCATTGCCATCTCTTTAGATGATTTAAAAGAAGTTCCAGATACCATAGCTCTTGCATATGGGGAGGAAAAAGCCCAAGCCATTTTAGCTGTATTGCGAGCTGGCTACATTCATCATCTGGTAACAGATGAACGAACCATCGTAAAAGTTTTAGAACTGGATAATGATGAGCACGTCCATACAAATTAGCAAGAGAATACTTCAATCGCTTAAAGGTGGTTGAAGTATTTTTTATCCCAAAATATGCACAAAAGTGCAAAAATAAATTAAAACGGAAAATGTTCTATAAATATATTTACGCTATAAAGAGAAAAATGATATGATTTACTTACGAAAGAAATATAATAACTTACAAATAAAACAAATTGGAGGAAAAAGAAATGGAAATGATTATTGCAGATCAATTGATCATGGGATTGATTATTTATGCTGGAGATGCGAAAAGTCACGCCTACCAAGCTTTGTCGCTTGTCAAAGCAGGTGAAGAAGAGCGAGCAGAAGAGGAATTAGAATTGGCAGATGCAGCATTATTAGAAGCTCACAATATGCAGACAAAATTCTTAGCACAGGAAGCTGGGGGAGCAAAATCTGATATTACAGCACTATTTGTCCATTCGCAAGACCATTTGATGACATCTATTACAGAAATCAATTTGATTAAAGAAATCATTGATTTGCGGAAAGAACTAAAAAAAGTTGGGTAAAACAAAAAAAATTATATTTAGGAGGAAACCGAAATGGTTAAAATCGCTCTATTTTGTGCCGCTGGTTTTTCTACAGGCATGTTGGTAAACAACATGAAGATTGCAGCAGCAGACGCAGGTGTCGAAGTAGAAATCGACGCGCATTCTCAAGGGAAAATTGCAGATTACCTTGACGAAATCGATGTAGCTTTACTGGGACCACAAGTAGCATATACGCTTGATAAGTCAAAAGCGCTCTGTGATGAAAAGCAAGTCCCTATTGCCGTGATTCCAATGGCAGACTACGGGATGTTGGACGGGAAAAAAGTTCTTCAATTGGCACTCAGCATGGTTTCATAAAGGAGTATGGTCATGTCCAAAATTGATACACAAAAAATTATTGTCCCAATCATGAAATTTGTGAATATGAAAGGGATCATCGCTCTAAAAGATGGTATGTTGGCTATCTTGCCTTTAACAGTAGTTGGTAGTATTTTCTTAATTTTGGGGCAGTTGCCTTTTGAAGGCTTAAATGCTGCAATAGCTTCTATATTTGGAGCGGAATGGACTGAACCGTTTATGCAAGTCTATAGCGGAACCTTTGCAATTATGGGAGTGATTTCTTGTTTTGCGATCGGCTATTCTTATGCCAAAAATAGTGGAGTTGAGCCTCTCCCTGCGGGCGTACTGTCCTTGTCTTCATTCTTTATCCTCTTGAAATCATCTTATATTCCAGTTGATGGAGAACCAATCAGTGATGCCATCGCAAAAGTATGGTTTGGTGGTCAAGGAATTATCGGTGCGATTATTATTGGTTTGGTAGTGGGCGCTATCTATACGACTTTTATTCAGCGTCATATTGTTATCAAGATGCCTGAACAAGTACCGCAAGCTATTGCCAAGCAGTTTGAAGCTATGATTCCAGCTTTTGTCATCTTTTTGCTATCTATGATTGTCTATATTGTTTCCAAGATGGCGACAAACGGTGGTACATTCATTGAAATGATTTACGATGTGATTCAAGTGCCACTACAAGGTTTGACAGGTTCATTACCAGGTGCGATTGGAATTGCTTTCTTCATTTCCTTCCTCTGGTGGTTTGGTGTACATGGCCAGTCAGTTGTCAATGGTGTCGTTACTGCTTTACTATTGTCAAACCTCGATGCCAATAAGGCCCTTTTAGCAGCAGATAAATTGTCTCTGGAAAATGGTGCCCATATCGTGACCCAACAATTCTTGGATAGTTTCTTGATCATGTCAGGTTCAGGTATTACCTTTGGTATTGTTTTTGCAATGCTATTTGCCGCAAAATCAAAACAATATAAGGCTCTTGGTAAGGTAGCGGCATTTCCTGCACTCTTTAACGTTAATGAACCAGTCGTCTTTGGTTTTCCAATTGTGATGAATCCTGTTATGTTCTTACCATTTGTCTTGGTACCGATCTTAGCGGCTTTCATTGTCTACGGTGCAATCTCAATAGGCTTTATGCAACCATTTTCAGGTGTGACCCTACCATGGTCTACCCCAGCAATCATTTCTGGTTTTATGGTGGGTGGTTGGCAAGGTGCGGTTGTTCAAATCATTATTTTAGCTGTCTCAACTATTGTTTATTTCCCATTCTTCAAAATCCAAGATAAGATTGCCTATGAAAGTGAAATGAAAGAAACAGTTTAGTCAATGATGTCAGACAAAAGAGTTGCACAAATGTGCAGCTAGCTTCGGAAATCTTAGCTCTCACTAGCATCAATTGACAATAACCCCTATTACAGGATATACTTGATTTACAAACGAAACAAAATTAAGTTTCGAAAGAAAGGGTATAACTATGAAAACAGTGACTGAAGTAGCTGGCACTAGCATTAAAACTGAGTATTTTGGAAGTCTGACAGATCGGATGAACAAATACAGAGAAGATGTCCTTGATAAGAAGCCCTATATTGATGCGGAACGGGCTGTTTTAGCAACAAAAGCCTATCAAGAACATAGAGAAAAGCCCAATGTATTAAAAAGGGCCTATATGCTCAAGGAAATATTGGAGAACATGACGCTTTATATTGAGGAAGAAAGTCTGATTGCAGGTAACCAAGCTTCTTCAAATAAAGATGCTCCCATCTTCCCAGAATATACCTTAGAGTTTGTATTGAATGAATTGGATTTATTCGAAAAACGGGATGGGGATGTCTTCTATATTACCGAGGAAACCAAGGAGCAGTTGCGCAGCATCGCTCCATTCTGGGAAAAGAATAATCTTCGTTCACGTGCAGGTGTCTTGCTTCCAGAAGAAGTTCAAGTTTATATGGAAACTGGCTTCTTTGGTATGGAAGGTAAGATGAACTCTGGCGATGCCCACTTGGCTGTCAATTACCAAAAGGTATTGGAACAAGGTTTGCGTGGTTTTGAGGAGCGAGTTCGTGAAGCAAAGGCTAATCTCGATTTGACGGATCCTGCAAGTATTGATAAATATCATTTCTATGACTCAATCTTTATCATCATTGATGCGGTGAAAGCATACGCCGATCGTTTTGTCGCCTTGGCTACCGAATTGGCAGAGAAAGCTCCAACCGCTCAACGCCGTCAAGAACTACTGGAGATTGCACGGATTTGTGCGAAGGTGCCGTATGAACCTGCTGAAACATTTGCAGAGGCAGTGCAATCTGTCTGGTTTATCCAGTGTATCTTGCAAATCGAGTCGAATGGACATTCTCTATCCTATGGACGTTTCGACCAATACATGTATCCGTATGTGAAAGCTGATTTAGAAGCAGGACGTGAAACGGAAGACAGCATCGTCGAACGCTTGACTAACTTGTGGATTAAGACCATTACTATCAACAAGGTTCGTAGTCAATCACATACCTTCTCATCTGCTGGTAGTCCACTATACCAAAATGTAACCATTGGTGGACAAACACGTGATAAGAAGGATGCTGTCAATCCACTTTCTTACCTAGTATTGAAATCTGTTGCCCAAACACACCTGCCACAGCCAAACTTGACTGTTCGCTATCATGCAGGCCTAGATGCTCGCTTCATGAATGAATGTATTGAAGTCATGAAACTTGGTTTTGGTATGCCTGCCTTCAACAACGATGAAATTATCATTCCATCCTTTATCGAGAAAGGTGTCTTGGAAGAAGATGCCTATGACTACAGTGCGATTGGCTGTGTAGAAACGGCTGTTCCTGGTAAATGGGGCTACCGTTGTACAGGTATGAGCTATATGAACTTCCCGAAAGTTTTATTGATTACCATGAATGATGGTATCGATCCTGCATCAGGCAAACGGTTTGCACCAGCCTTTGGTCACTTCAAAGATATGAAATCCTTTGAAGAGCTTGAAACGGCATGGGAAAAGACACTTCGTCATCTAACACGGATGAGTGTTATCGTTGAAAATGCAATTGACATTGCTTTAGAAAGAGAAGTACCAGACATTCTCTGCTCGGCTCTGACAGATGACTGTATCGGTCGTGGCAAGCACCTGAAAGAAGGCGGAGCGATTTACGATTACATTTCTGGTCTGCAGGTTGGCATTGCCAATTTATCTGATTCTCTAGCAGCAATCAAAAAATTAGTCTTTGAAGAAGGACGATTGACTCCAGAAGAATTGTGGCATGCCTTGGAAACAGACTATGCTGGGGAGCGTGGTAAAGAAATCCAGGAAATGTTGATTGAAGATGCACCAAAATATGGTAACGATGATGATTATGCAGACCAATTGGTAACAGCAGCGTATGATATTTATATCGATGAGATTGCCAAATATCCAAATACTCGCTTTGGTCGTGGTCCGATTGGTGGTATCCGTTATTCAGGTACATCATCCATTTCAGCAAACGTTGGACAAGGGCGTGGTACCTTGGCAACTCCAGATGGTCGAAATGCAGGTACACCGTTGGCAGAAGGTTGTTCTCCATCACATAATATGGATAAAAATGGACCGACATCCGTTTTGAAATCAGTTGCCAAATTACCAACGCATGAAATTGTTGGAGGCGTTCTGCTCAATCAGAAGGTCAATCCACAAACACTTGCCAAAGAAGAAGACAAACAAAAATTAATTGCCCTCTTGCGGACATTCTTTAACCGCTTGCATGGCTATCATATTCAGTACAATGTTGTCTCTCGAGAAACCTTGATTGATGCACAACTACATCCTGAAAAACACCGTGATTTGATTGTCCGTGTAGCAGGTTATTCAGCATTCTTCAATGTATTGTCGAGAGCAACACAAGACGACATCATTGGTCGTACAGAACATACATTGTAAAAGAGGTTATTATTATGGAATTCATGCTGGACACCTTAAATATAGAGGAAATACGGAAATGGGCTGAGGTTTTACCCCTTGCGGGGGTGACCTCAAACCCAACGATTGCGAAGAAAGAAGGTGACATTGACTTTTTTGAACGTTTGCACCTTATCCGTGACATCATCGGTCCAAATGCTTCACTACATGTGCAAGTTGTGGCAAAGGATTATGAAGGGATTTTGGCAGACGCTAAAAAAATTCGTGAATTGGCACCGGAAAATGTCTATATTAAGGTTCCGGTAACGCCTGCTGGTTTGGCTGCTATGAAAACATTGAAAGCGCAAGGCTATCAGATTACAGCAACAGCGATTTATACCGTTTTTCAGGGCTTGTTAGCTATTGAAGCGGGTGCAGATTACTTGGCGCCGTACTACAATCGTATGGCCAATCTGAATATTGATTCGAATGCGGTCATCGCTCAGTTATCAGAAGCAATTGACAGGGAGTGTTCGGAAAGTAAAATTTTAGCGGCGTCATTCAAAAATGTGGATCAAGTGAACCAAGCATTTGCAAATGGGGCGCAGGCTATTACGGCAGGTGCAGATATATTTGAAGCAGCCTTTTCTATGCCATCCATTGAAAAGGCGGTAAATGATTTTGCAGATGATTGGTCTGCCATTCATGGAAGATATACTATCTAAACAGTTCTATATTAAAAAATAAGGGGGCACTATGAAACAATTCTCAGGTCTTTCACGCACTATCCAAGGAAATCATCTTTTAGACACTTGTGCGATTGACATTTTGAAAATAGGTCATCGCCCCCTTGTTTTATGTGCAAAACAGGAGTATAATACGACTGTAGAAAACTTTGTGAAAGTCTTAACTTGTCACGGACTCATTGTTAAAATAGCCTATATAGAGGAGTGGGACCAGAACTTGGTTGAAGAATGTGGGGAAGTTGGTTTCCGACATTGTGCAGACCATATTATTGGCATTGGTAATAGTTCTGTGGCAGCTTGTACAAAGTCTGTTGCGGATTTACTAGACTTGCCAGCCGTTCTTATACCGACTTCACCGTTTACCACTCTGCCTCGGCTATCGGTGGAAAATATGAAAAGAGAGCGACCATTGTTTAATGAGTCCATCCAGCTAATTATCGCGGATAGGGACCAATTATTGACACAACCTACCACGGAGTTGATGAATGGAGTGGTCAATACTCTTCTTTATCTAGCAGCCATAAAAGAAGTAAAAAGAAATCATCTATTCAGTTTGGTAGATGATATTCTTATCAGAGGTTTTGAAAGCGTTTTATTTAATAATAGCCTTCAAGCTATAGAGGATTTTGAAGCCCGGATATTATCAAAAGAAGTACAAGATGTCTTAGAAGTTCTTTCTACTTGTGTAACATTAGACCTACCTAGTGATGCTTGGGACGTGATTCAACAAATAGAATCAAAGCTCAGCGAAAGAAGAGAGGATTTAGTGGATGAGCCATTGAAACGAAATCTTGTCCTCTATTTACTTTTGATCTATTTGACTCAGGAATCAGAAGAATTTCAAGCCAGGCTGAAGTGGTGTCAACAGTTGCTTTTGTCTGCCAACTCTAGCAATCTATCGTCGCTGGAGGCAGTTTTCAAGGAAATTGCACTAGAGATGGGAGAAGATTGCTCGACACGTTGCTAGTAGGCATCGCTGTACAATGGCAATATTAAAATTATGAGCTCGTCCTCTTGCTTTCGGCAATGCTAACTTCGTTTATTACTCAATATAACACTATCTATTATTTAAAGGAGGAATTCTTATGAAAGTATTTGCAAGTCCATCTCGCTATATTCAAGGTAAACATGTTCTTTTCCAAGGTGCAGAAGCTATCGGAAAATTGGGAACAAAGCCTTTGATTCTTTGTGATGATTTAGTATATGGGATTGTCGGTGAGAAGTTTTTGTCCTATCTCGTTGAAGAAGGGATGCAAGTCCATCGTGTTGCCTTTAATGGAGAAGCATCTGACAAGGAAATCCAGCGCGTTGTAGAAATCGGAAAAGAACAGGCTAGTGACGTCGTAATCGGTCTAGGTGGTGGCAAGACGATTGACTCAGCCAAGGCGATTGCTGATTTACTAGGAGTGCCAGTCGTCATTGCTCCAACTATTGCTTCAACAGATGCTCCGACATCTGCTTTATCTGTCATTTATTCTGAAGAAGGGGCGTTTGAACGCTATATTTTCTATAAGAAAAATCCAGATCTTGTCTTGGTAGATACAGCGATTATTTGTCAAGCACCGCCACGTCTTTTGGCTTCTGGTATTGCGGATGGCTTGGCGACATGGGTAGAAGCGCGTGCTATTTTACAAAGCAATGGAACAACAATGGCAGGAGGAGGTCAGACGCTTGCTGGTATCGCTATTGCACAAGCCTGTGAACAAACACTCTTTGAATACGGACTTCAAGCCATGGCCAGCTGTGAAGCCAAGGTTGTGACAGCTGCTTTAGAAAATATTGTTGAAGCAAATACCTTGCTAAGTGGTTTAGGCTTTGAAAGTGCAGGTTTGGCTGCGGCGCATGCGATACACAATGGATTTACCGCCTTGGAGGGAGACATTCACCATTTGACACATGGTGAAAAAGTGGCTTATGGGACCTTGACCCAGCTCTTCTTGGAAAACCGTCCGAAAGAAGAATTGGAAAAATACATCCGTTTCTATCAAGCCTTGAATCTTCCAACAACTTTGGAGGAGTTACATTTGGCTGATGCTAGTTATGAAGATCTATTGAAAGTCGGCCAACAAGCGACGATTGAAGGAGAAACAATTCACGGTATGCCATTTGCTATTTCAGCAGAAGATGTAGCAGAAGCTCTGATGGCTGTTGACTACTATGTTCGCTCATTAGATAAATAAGAAGAGCATTAACAGTTGAGCATGTCCATCTAAACTTGTGAATAGAGGTTCGAAGTAATTGCCTTGGGAAATTCTTTCTCAGGGCTTTTCATTTGAAAAAATTATGATATAATTGTTAAATATAAAATATTTAGAAAATTTTGAAGAATTGACTTAAAGGAGATTTCTATGGCCTATGTAGTAGCTGTTGTTGGTGCCACTGGTGCAGTCGGTGCCCAAATGATTAAAATGTTGGAAGAGTCAACACTTCCAATCGAGAAAGTACGTTTCCTTGCTTCTGCCCGTTCAGCAGGCAAGACCTTGCAGTTTAAGGGACAGGATATTGTCATTGAAGAAACAACAGAAACAGCCTTTGAAGGAGTGGATATTGCCCTCTTCTCAGCTGGTGGCTCTACATCTGCCAAGTATGCTCCTTACGCTGTAAAAGCAGGAGCTGTAGTAGTTGACAATACCTCTTACTTCCGTCAAAATCCAGATGTTCCTCTGGTTGTTCCTGAGGTAAATGCTCACGCACTGGATGCCCACAATGGTATCATTGCATGTCCAAACTGCTCAACCATTCAAATGATGGTTGCCTTGGAGCCTGTTCGTCAGAAATGGGGCTTGGAGCGGATCATCGTATCTACTTATCAGGCAGTCTCTGGAGCTGGTATGGGAGCTATCTTGGAAACGCAAGCTCAATTGCGTGCAGTCTTGAATGATGGCGTGGAACCAAAAGCGGTAGAAGCGAACATTCTCCCTTCTGGAGGCGATAAGAAGCACTACCCAATCGGTTTCAATGCGATTCCGCAAATCGACCTCTTCACAGACAATGACTACACTTATGAAGAGATGAAGATGACAAAAGAGACTAAGAAAATCATGGAAGATGACAGTATTGCTGTTTCTGCAACCTGCGTCCGTATTCCAGTCTTGTCAGCTCACTCTGAGTCTGTTTACATCGAAACTAAGGAAATTGCACCGATTGATGAAGTGAAGGCAGCTATTGCATCCTTCCCAGGAGCTGTTTTGGAAGATGATGTGGCAAACCAAGTATATCCGCAAGCGATTAATGCTGTTGGTAGCCGTGATACCTTTGTTGGTCGTATCCGTAAAGATTTGGATAAGGAAAACGGTATTCACATGTGGGTTGTTTCTGACAACTTGCTCAAAGGTGCTGCATGGAACTCTGTTCAAATCGCTGAAACCCTTCATGAGCGTGGTCTAGTTCGTCCAACGGCAGACTTGAAATTTGAATTGAAATAATTTCATTAATCCAAAGTACACAAAAGGCTGCACTCAGCCTTTTTTAGCAACAATCAGTAAGAGAGGAAGCCTATGTCTATTCAAGATTTACGTGATGTAAAAATTATTACAGCAATGATTACCCCTTTCAAAGAAGATGGCTCGATTAATTTTGAAGTTTTACCCGAATTGATTGAGCATCTGTTGTCTCATCACACAGAAGGGATTTTATTAGCAGGAACAACTGCCGAAAGTCCAACCCTGACACACGAGGAAGAACTGGAACTATTTGGTGCTGTGCAAAAAATTGTCAACGGTCGTGTTCCCTTGATTGCAGGTATCGGTACAAACGATACGCGCGACTCGATTGAGTTTGCCAAAGAAGTGGCGGCATTCGGTGGCTTTGCGGCAGGTCTTGCCATTGTGCCATATTACAACAAACCCTCTCAAGAGGGAATGTATCAGCACTTCAAGGCTATTGCGGATGCCTCTGATTTGCCAATCATTATCTACAATATCCCAGGTCGTGTCGTGGTTGAAATGACGCCAGAAACCATGTTACGTTTGGCTGAGCATCCAAACATCATCGGTGTTAAAGAGTGTACAAGCCTTGCCAACATGGCTTACCTAATTGAGCATAGACCTGACGACTTCTTGATTTATACAGGTGAGGATGGCGATGCTTTCCATGCAATGAACTTGGGAGCAGATGGTGTGATTTCTGTTGCATCTCACACGAATGGTGATGAGATGTATGAAATGTTTACAGCCATCGAACAACAAGATATTCGAACAGCAGCAGCTATTCAACGCAGGTTCATTCCGAAAGTCAATGCCCTCTTCTCCTACCCAAGTCCTGCACCAGTTAAGGCAGTTCTCAACTATCTTGGATTTGAAGTTGGTCCACTCCGCTTGCCGTTGGTTCCATGCCCAGAAGAAGATGCCAAACGCATTATCAAAGTAGTCGTTGACGGCGACTACGAAGCAACCAAAGCCACAGTGACAGGAGTCGTACGACCAGATTATTAAAACAGTCAGGGAACTGTTTCAGCAGGTCACCAAGAAATACGAAAGTGACCACAGAAGACCCGAGCTCAAAAACCCGAAAGCGAGGACAGTCTACGGATAGACTGTTTTAACCCGAGCCTGAAAATATGAAAGCGAGGCTTGTTCGGGGGATACGAGTAGACCGGTGGTCTATTCGTACCTGAGCTTGAAAATAAAAAAGCGAAGTATTTTTACGTGAGTTAGAGCATAAAGAGTGAGGAATTTGGAAAACGATTAACCAAGTGGAGCTTCTTGTCATCTTCGTCGTTTTATGTAAATCTACACAAGCACATCAGTTATCTGGTGTGCTTTTCAGTTGCAAGCCTTTTCAATTTTTTGGCATTCTTGATATAATAACTAAAAACGATAAAAGGATTAAGTATGAATATTGTTATTATAGGCGCCTCCTTTGCTGGTTTAAGCGCAGCTTTGGAATGTCGAAAATTGTATCAAAATGCTCAGATAACACTAATTGATAGAGAAAAAGATGTGGCTTACTTTCCAAATACCTTGAATTGGAAAGTGGCAGGAAAAATTTCTGGTTGGGAAGAAGCGAAGATTTCTTTGTTCAGTGAGGTGCAGCATGCAGCTATTTCTTGTCTTTTTGAAACAGAATGTCTCGCAGTTTATCCCGAAATACGAAAGGTAAAGATACGGCATCATCAAGATATAGGTGATATTATTTATGACCGACTAATATTGGCTATGGGAGCGAGTCAAACATGGGAATGGGGAACGGAAGAACTTCAAGACTATCTAATTCGTTCAAAAACGCTATCTCAAGCACAAGCTAGTCTAGAGAAATTGACAGATGCAAAAACAGTTGCAGTGATTGGGGCAGGACAGATTGGTTTGGAAAGCTTGGATGCACTTAGCCAGTTGGATTTGAATTTGCATGTGTTTGAAGCGCAAGATTCACTCCTTGCAAAGTACGTTGATGAGGATATGATTGCGCCGATTCGTCAAGAGATAGAAAAAAGAGGAATCCAACTTCATTTATCCGAAACAGTCAATCAGATAACGATTGATACTCAGGAAGAACAGCTGGTTTGTCATACAGTCACAGGTAACTATCAAGCTGATTTAGTCTTACCATCCACCAATTTGACGCCCAATATTCAGCTAGTGAAAGATAGGCTAAAAGTGACTGCAGAAGGGACTGTATGGGTGGATGAGTTTCTTGAAACAAGCCAAGAGAATATTTTTGCTGTAGGTGATTTGGTTAGTCTCCCAGTAGATTATTTTGGACAGGCATATCTTCCGATGATTCATCATGCGATTATGACAGGGAGGATGGCTGCTCGAAATTTGCAAAAGAGGATTGCACCTATTAAGAGAGTCCAGCGGATTGTTTCTAGTCATGTATTTGGTTATTATATAACTAGCCTTGGCTTGACCGAGAGCGAGGCGAGCTTATGGTTGGAGAGTAAATCAATTCGGATTAGAAGGCCATATAGCCAGTGGGAACCAACTTTAGTAGATTTCAAACTAATTGTCGAAGAAACGAGTGGACGCATCATAGGGGGACAACTCGTTTCTACTGCAGATTATATTGAGCAGATGGATGTACTGTCTCTTGCGATTGCAAAGGATTTGACCGTCTTTGACTTGGTAGAACATTCTTGGCTCTGTCTTCCTGGAAATACTCCTCTGGTCCCCTTCATCGTAGAGGCCGCTCAAGAGTATATTCGGCAATTTTATCAGGTTGATGAGGAGGGTGTCTATGCGGATTGATTCCTTATTGGAAAAGCGTGAGCGCGCCATTTATCAGCTTCTCCTCTACTTAGAAGATAGGAAAGAGGCACCACCACTAAAGGATATTTGTTACTATTTAGAATTGTCAAAATCAACTCTTCTTCGCTATATTGTATCTTTCAATGAAGAAGCAGCCGACTTGGGACTCTCTTTTCAACTCGAAGATGAAAGGGTCTTTTTGAAGAAAAAGGCCAGTTTGAGTCTTCATCGTATCCTAGCCTATCTCTGTCAAACCAGTACCAAATATCAAATTATTGTGTATTTATCTGATAAGGAAGAGGTCTCTATTCAACAGCTGGCTCAAGAATTGCTGATAAGTGAAGCGACTCTGAATCGCCATCTTGCTTCTTTGAACCAGATATTGGCAGAATTTGGTATTGGGATCAAAAGCGGTCGTCTAAAAGGTAGTGAGCTTCAAATACGGTACTTTTTACATCAAATGTTGAGTTTGACTACTAGGGGAGCGGAATTACAAGAAGAGTTTGTGCTTGGGAAAATAGAGGCCTTATTGCCGGTTTTCGAACGCTTCTATCAATCGCCGCTCAATCCCAAGCAAGCCCATCGTCTTTTATTGTGGTTAATGATTTCACAGCAACGCTCTCGATTGCGACAGCTAGATTTTAAGCCCCTTTACAAATTGATGGAACCCTATCAAGAACATAAGTTTTACCGACGTTTGAGAAAGATGTATTTTACACTAAGTCAGCAACAATCCACCTCTTTTCAAGAAGGGGAGATTATGGCGTTGTTTGCTTTCCTGTTTAGTCATTTCATTTTAGCGCCGCATCAATTAGAGCAGGTTCTTGGTTTCGGTGGGCCGATTATGGAAGCTACCTCTTTGGCTCTTCAGAAATTACGGTTATATTTTGAGGAAAATTTACCAGTCTCAGAAGAAGCGCTCTATCATTTGAACCAAATTATGAGCCAGCTATACTTCTTTTATTCTTCCGTTGAACTGGAAGAAGTAGAAGCTTCTAGTTTTTATCCAGAAGCAGAAGACTTGCTAAAAGACGTCTATAAATCAGTTTTTCATAGAAGAGTCGATAAAGAAATAAGGAACTCTTATCTGACAAATATTTCGGATTTGTATATTTATTTTGGTCAGGTCCAGCCTATACAGGTCAAGGTTGCTTTTGCTTCTTCCCTACATGAGGTTCTATCCTATCCTCTCTTGTTGCAACTAAGGGAGAAGTTAGAAGGCAATCGTCAGGTTCTTATTGAGCCCTATCAAGCAGGGTATGACTATGATTTGATCATTACAGATTACCTCGAAAATACAAGCCTTCCAGTTTATTGCCTAGGAAATCGATTGAAAATCCAAGACATTGTACAATTAAAAGCATGGATACAGGATATATACCATCAAAAGTCCTGTCAATCAGAGATTATGGCGACCAAAACTTCTTTTCCTATCGAGCATCGCTAGACAATGTCAGATAGTCTTTGTGAAAAATGTAAGTGCATTTAACCTTGAAAAATTTATTTTATAAACTCTGATAACAGTTGATAGAATCATCTTTCTAGCCACTGCTTATCAGATTTTTTTATTTTTTTGAAAAAAATGATAGGAAAAATTCACAAGAATGGGTTAGAATAGAATTACCAAGAAAGCGGAAGCGTTTTCAAAAAAGATAAACAAACAGGAGGGAGACCTATGTCTACTGAAAAATACATCATGGCCATTGACCAAGGAACTACAAGTTCACGTGCCATTATCTTCAATAAAAAAGGTGAAAAAGTTGGCAGTTACCAAAAAGAGTTTACGCAAATTTTCCCTAAACCAGGTTGGGTTGAACACAACGCCAATGAAATTTGGAATTCTGTTCAGTCTGTGATTGCAGGGTCCTTTATCGAAAGCGGTGTTCGTCCTGATCAGATTGAAGGAATTGGTATTACCAACCAGCGTGAAACAACCGTTGTCTGGGATAAGGAAACAGGTCTTCCAATTTACAATGCCGTTGTCTGGCAATCTCGTCAAACAGCTCATATTGCTGACCAGCTGAAGGCAGATGGTCACGCAGATATGATTCATAAAAAGACTGGACTTGTAGTCGACGCCTACTTCTCAGCAACCAAAGTTCGTTGGATTTTGGATCAAGTTCCTGGAGCGCAGGAACGTGCTGAAAAAGGTGAGATTCTGTTTGGAACCATTGATACTTGGTTGGTATGGAAATTGACCGATGGGAAATGCCATGTGACGGATTATTCAAACGCAGCTCGTACCATGCTCTACAACATTGAAGAGTTGAAATGGGATGATGAAATTCTAAGTTTGCTCAACATTCCAAAAGCCATGTTGCCGGAAGTTCGTTCAAACTCTGAAGTTTACGGTACAACAGCTCCATTCCATTTCTATGGCGCAGAAGTGCCAATCTCAGGTATGGCAGGTGACCAACAGGCAGCTCTATTTGGACAATTGGCATTTGAGCCAGGTATGGTGAAAAATACTTACGGAACTGGTTCTTTCATCGTGATGAATACAGGTGAAGAGATGCAGTTGTCACAGAACAACCTTCTCACAACAATTGGCTATGGTATCGGCGGCAAAGTCTATTATGCGCTTGAAGGATCTATCTTTATCGCTGGTTCGGCGGTTCAATGGCTCCGTGACAGCATGCGAATGGTGACTACATCACCTGAGTCAGAAGAGCTTGCTCGTAAGTCTACCAGCAATGATGAAGTCTATGTTGTTCCAGCCTTTACAGGACTTGGAGCTCCGTATTGGAACTCAGATGCGCGTGGTTCAGTCTTTGGTCTCACTCGTGGTACAACAAAAGAAGACTTCGTCAAAGCAACTCTTCAATCCATTGCCTACCAGGTTCGTGATGTCATTGATACCATGCAATTGGATACAGGTATTGATATTTCTGTCTTGAAGGTTGACGGTGGTGCAGCCATGAATAGCCTCCTCATGCAATTCCAAGCAGATATTTTGGGTATTGAAATCGCACGCGCTCAAAACCTTGAAACTACAGCTCTTGGAGCAGCATTCTTAGCAGGTTTAGCAGTTGGTTTCTGGAAAGATTTGGATGAATTGAAAGAACTCAACGCTGTCGGTCAATCCTTCCAACCAACCATGAACGAAGCTCGTAAAGAACAACTTTACAAGGGATGGAAAAAAGCTGTCGCAGCAACTCAACTATTTGCAGAAGTGGATGAAGAGCAATAAAGGACTTGTTAGCTAGGGGAAAGGATTCTTTCTTCTAGCTAGACAATTCTATTAGAATGTTAGGAAGTGAATCGTATGGAATTTTCAAAAGAAACAAGACGCTTAGCTATTGAGCGAATGCAGGATCGTCAACTTGACCTCTTGATTATCGGGGGTGGTATTACGGGTGCTGGTGTGGCTTTGCAGGCAGCAGCAAGCGGTATGGAAACAGCCTTGATTGAAATGCAAGACTTTGCAGAAGGCACTTCAAGTCGCTCAACCAAATTGGTCCACGGTGGTCTTCGCTACCTCAAACAATTTGATGTGGAAGTGGTATCCGATACCGTATCTGAACGCGCAGTAGTACAAAATATTGCCCCACATATTCCAAAACCAGATCCAATGTTGCTTCCAGTCTATGACGAGCCAGGTTCAACCTTTAGTCTCTTCCGTTTGAAAGTGGCTATGGACCTCTATGACCTCTTGGCTGGCGTCAACAATACCGATATGGCCAATAAGGTCTTGACCAAAGAAGAAGTACTTGAACGCGAACCAAACTTGAAGCAAGAAGGTTTGATTGGTGGCGGTGTTTACCTCGACTTCCGTAACAATGATGCTCGCTTGGTAATTGAAAATATTAAGCGTGCAGCTAAAGACGGTGCCTTGATTGCCAGCCGCGTCAAAGCTGAGAAATTCATCAAAGATGAGGCTGGAAAAGTTGTCGGTATCGTCGCTCGTGACTTACTGACAGATAGCACCTTTGAAATTCGTGCGCGTTTGGTCATCAATACAACAGGCCCTTGGAGTGACGAAGTACGCAACCTCGGTGGCGAAGGTTCAGGTGTCCTTCAAATGCGTCCAACCAAGGGTGTGCACCTAGTTGTTGATAGTTCTCGCTTGTCTGTGCCACAGCCGACTTATTTTGATACAGGTCACGCAGATGGTCGCATGGTCTTTGTCCTTCCACGTGAAAATAAAACCTATTTTGGTACGACAGATACAGACTACACTGGCGATTTGGCCAATCCAATGGTAACTCAAGAAGATGTTGACTACCTGCTTGATATTGTCAACAATCGCTTCCCAGAAGCAAACTTGACCTTGGATGACATTGAGAGCGGTTGGGCAGGTCTTCGTCCCCTCTTGTCTGGAAATGGTGCTTCTGACTACAACGGTGGAAACAACGGCAAACTCAGCGATGACAGTTTTAATAGCTTGATTGAAACCGTCAAAGGCTATCTGAAAAATGAAAAGACTCGTGACGATGTGGAACACGATTTAACACATTTGGAAGGTAGTGTTTCTGAGAAACACTTGGATCCTTCAGCAGTATCACGTGGCTCTGCCCTTGATCGTGATGAAAATGGGTTGCTGACTCTTGCAGGTGGTAAAATTACGGACTTCCGTAAGATGGCTGAAGGAGCAATGGAAAAGGTTGCAGATATCCTCAAAGAAGAACATGGTCGCAGCTTCAAACTCATCAATTCTAAGACCTATCCAGTATCAGGTGGTGAATTGAACCCGGCAAACGTTGTAGAAGAAATCGAACATCTTGCTCAACTAGGTGTGAAGAAAGGTCTTGTCTATGATGATGCGCTTTACTTGGCAAACTTGTACGGCTCAAATGCTCCAAAAGTTTTTGCATTGAACCATAAAGTAGAAGCCGTCTCTGACTTGAACAAGCGTGACTTGCTTTCCCTTCACTATGCTATGAAGGAAGAGATGACCTTGACTGCAGTTGACTATCTTCTCCGTCGTACCAACTACATGCTCTTTATGCGTGAGCAGTTGGATGCGGTAGCACCAGACATTTTGAAAGAAATGGCAGCTTACTATGCTTGGTCAGAAGAAGAAGTTGCACAACAGGAACAATTGTTGGCTGATACGCTTGTTAAGAATGATTTGGCGTATTTGAAAGATAAATAATAAGAGGTGCATAATGACAAATGAATTAATCGGTGAAGTATTGGGAACCGCCTTACTAGTCTTACTAGGTAATGGTGTGGTAGCAGGGGTAGTACTAGATAAGAGTAAGGCCAAGGATGCTGGTTGGATTGTAATCACAATTGGTTGGGGTCTAGCAGTAGCCATGGCAGCTTTTGTGAGTGGTTTATTGGGACCTGCCCACCTCAACCCAGCGGTATCAACTGCAATGGCCTTTGCAGGAAATCTCCCATGGGCTTCTGTAGTCCCTTACATTCTTGCCCAATTCCTCGGAGCCTTTATCGGAAGTATCTTGGTCTACCTCATGTACAAAGATCACTACGATGCAACAGAAGACACTGGTGCTGTATTGGCAACTTTTTCTACTGGTCCTGCCATCCGCAACCTTGTTTCGAATACAACTAGCGAAGCAATCGGAACCTTTGTTTTGGTCTTGGGATTACTGGCTTTCGGTCAGTATGATTTTCCAACAGGTCTTGGCACTTTAATCGTCGGCGGTTTGATTGTTTCCCTCGGAGTTTCTCTTGGTGGTCCAACAGGATATGCCCTAAATCCTGCGCGTGACCTTGGTCCTCGGATCATGCATGCCATCCTTCCATTGAAGCACAAGGGAGATTCGGATTGGAGTTATGCTTGGGTACCAGTAGTTGGTCCAATCATCGGAGGCTTGCTTGCGGCTCTCCTTTATGGTCTCATTTTTTAAGAAATATCCTTCTCTAATCAGCAATGGTTAGGGAAGTTTTTTATTACTTGGCTGTTAATCGTGAGCAAAAGATTATTTTGTATCAATAATTAGTGATAAAATAAGTCTATCATAATCAGTGAGGTCATCTTATGAACAATACAGGTATTCATCACATTTCAAGCTTGGTAGGAAATATTCACCAAGCCTATCATTTTTATCATCATATTCTCGGCTTAAAATTGACTTTGAAGACTGTCAATCAAGAAGATTCAAGCATGTATCATCTCTTTTTCGGTGATGATGAGGGCCGCTATGGAACGGAATTTACCATTTTTGATATGCCCAGTCATCCTAGTCATCGATCTGGCAGTAATCGTTTGGAACGAACTGTTTTTCTGGTTAAAGATTTTGCTGCCTTGGAATTTTGGCAGAAAAGATTGACAGAGTTTGAAGTGGAAAACGAAGGAATTCAGGCCTTTGGAAATGGACATATCTTGAATTTCCAAGATGAGGATGGTCAGTTACTTGGTTTGACCTATCATGACTCAATTGGAGAAATGTTTCCGTATGAAACAGATGAAATTCCGTCGGAATACGCCATTCTTGGTATTGCCAGTCTTCACATGCGAATTCGTGAAGAAAAGGCATTGTTAGATTTGCTGACAGAAACCTTTGGATTTGTCGAGGAAAGCCGATTTGTCTTTGAAGATAAGATGGTGATTTCGCTACTCTTTGACAACACCTTCCAACATCGACTTTATTTGATTCTTGACCAAGAGTCGCCAATCAGCGTGATGGGAGTTGGGTCTATTCATCATATCGCGTTTGGTGTCTTAGATGAGTCCGACTTGGAAGACCTGATTAGTCGCTTAAATCTCATCAATCGTCCACATTCTGGTATTATCAATCGAGATTTCATGCATTCCTTGTACTTCCGAGCGCCAAATTATCTCATGTTTGAGGTTGCGACCATGGCTGGCGAAAGAGAGGCTACCATGCCAAGACAAGATAAGCTACTGGATAAAGTTGAACTGTTCTTGCCAAGTTTTTTTGAAGAGGACAGACAAGAAATCGAAAAAAATCTCTCCCAGCGTTATTAGGAGAAATGAAGTATGGATTATTGCTTTATCAAAGGGACCAGTCCCCGTCTCTTGGTCTTTTTCCACGGCACAGGTGTCAACAAGGAAGCTATGCTCTTTCTTCGGCAACAGCTGGACCTAGAAGCCTCCGCGCTTTCCTTGGATGGAAGTTGGGGCCAGGGTAGGGACAGGCGTTTTTTTGCTCCGCTGATTGATGGTCAGCTGGATCTTGTCGATGTTGAACTGCGCTTGTCGGCTTTTCAAATGGTGCCAACTTCATCATGGGCTTGTTAACCAAACAGCCAAATCTGGCGGACAATTATATCTTGCTCCACCCTTCGGCTTTAGATTATGCGTTTCCTAGGGAAAATAGCAGAGCAGAGATTTTGTTTACACTGGGGCAAAATGACCCATATGTCGACCCAGTCACTCTTGAAAATCTTGTAGATGATTGGCAAGCGTCAGCCTTTCCCAGAGCCATCCTAGCTCGTTTTGACAAAGGGCATTTTTTAAGCCAGGATGAATTGACCTATGTGAGAAATTGGTACCAAGAAAGAACAGACAAAAAGGCCTGAACCAATGTGTTCAAACCTTTTAATTATCTTAGATGAGCGATTCCAATTTATCCACCAATGAACCGACATAGGCGATGGTTTCTTTGAGTGGTTGGTCAGTCGAAACGTCGACACCAGCGTGTTTAGCAAGGTCTTGGGCAGAAAGACTTGCACCGAGTGACAAGGTTTCCAACCATTTTTCAACAACTTCTTCAGGATGTTCTTCCAATTGCTTAGCCATAGCCGTACCGATGGTCAAACCAGCTGAGTAGGTATATGGATACAAACCAATGTAGTAGTGCGGTTGACGCATCCAGATAAGACCTGCATCGTCACCGATTTCAAAGTCTTCACCCCAGAATTCCTTGATGACATCCAACTTGATTTGGCAGAGAATATCACCATTGAGGTATTCTTCATTGTCCAAACGAGTGTAGACTTCACGTTGGAAGGCTGCTTCAAGCAAGTGAGTCACCATGTTGTGGAAGTAAGTACGGCTGATCAACTCGCTAATCAAGTAAGCTTGGAAGCCAGGGTCTTGGTTGTTTTTCAAAAGGGTGTTACATGTCAAGACTTCATTAGCTGTAGAAGGAGCCTCGATGAAGTAGAGGGATGGATCGTAGCTGAGGACGCTTTGTTTCTTAGCCAATTGGAAATGACCAGCGTGTCCCAATTCGTGAGCCAATACCAAGACCTCGTTCATCAAACCTGTCCATGAAAGTAGGATATAGGATGGTCCATCGTAAAGAGTAGCACAGAAGCCACCAGTAGCCTTACCTTCGTTTTGAGCAAAGTCAATCCAACGCTCATCAAATGATTGTTCAATCATTTTCACATAATCTTCACCAAGAATGCCCAAGCAGTCAATCAAGAATTGTTTGGACTCTTCAGGAGTAATGCGTTGATTGTATTCAGATGGTAGGCTGATTTTCAAGTCAGCATGAGTGATTTTATCCAAACCATGAGCCTTGGCAACCAGTTTGACATAGCGACGCATGTGAGGAGCCAATTCTTTCATGATGACATCAATCTGACGGTCAAAGAGATCACGAGAGACATTTTGACTATGCAAGAGGAAGTCAATCGTATTGTCAAATCCACGCAAGCGAGCTTCGATTTGTTCGTTTTTGATATGAGACAAATAAGTTGCTGCAGTTGTATTCTTGTATTTCTTCAAGGTTGAATAGAAACCAGCAGCTGAATTGCGACGGATTTCGGTATCATGGCTGAGTTCATAATCATTTTCAAAGAGCACATAGCTATTGCCGAGCGTTTCGCCATTTGCCTCGAAGTTATCAAAGGTCATATCTTCAAACTTGGTCACACCGTAGTTATTATATGGCTGACCAAAGGTTGGTGCGAAGTTAGAGAGGAGTTCTTCTTGTAGTGGATGAAGCTGATGCGGCTTATCACGTAGGATTGCATCGAAGAAAGCAGCCCATTGTGGTTGTTCTTCTTTTAATTCAAGAAGAAAGGCTTCATCTAATTGACCAAGTTCTGAATAGAGGAAATCTCGTTGAGGACATGCCTTGGCAGAAACCAGGTCGTATTCGTTGGCCAGGCTCGCCAATTCAGTATTCATCTTGTCAACTTCTAATGGCAAAAAGGCATAGTGGGAAAGTCTGCTATCAAGAATAACGATTTTTTCGTATTCTGTTAAGGCGGAAACAATGGTATCCTTATCAGTTAGCTTCCCTTTGTAATTCGATTCGAAAGCTGTCACTTGCTTAGCGTAGGCTGCCAAATTTTCTTTGTAGTTATCAGGGGTCGGAAATAGAATGTCCGTATCCCAAGTTAATTGCACATCAATTTCTTGACGTTTAGGCATTGCGTTTGTCATGATTTTCTCCTTATTTCATTTTAATAGGTCCATTATATCATACTAAAGGGCTTTCAGCGAAAATAAGCCAAGGCAAAATTTATGAAAAAGAATACTTGACAAAATACACAAAAACCTAGATAATGTAAGTATGAAAGGGTTTACTGAAAACCAGAAAGGAGCTTTTATGCAAGTCATTAAACGTAGTGGAGAGATTGTTGAATTTGATCCAGATAAAATCTACCAAGCCATCATTAAAGCTGCACAGACAGTTTATGTCATTGATGAAACTTGGCGGAAAAATCTTGCACAGGTCACAAAGAAAGTAGTGCTTGACTTGGAAGAAGCTCATACAGAGCGACCAACGATTAGCATGGTTCAGTCGCAAGTTGAACACCGTCTTTTAGATGCAGGATATATTTCTATTGCTGAGCATTACATTTCCTATCGCTTGCAACGTGATTTGGAACGTAACGGCTATGGCGATAAGATTATTGTACATCTGCGTTTTGAACAAGTACGTTAAGAGAAGCCTAGAGAAATCTAGGTTTTTTGCTTTTATATATCTTTACATTGTTTAAAGAAAATAGCATTTCAAAAACTTTTTGAAAAAAATGTGATATTCTGAGCATATTTTTTGAAATCGGTAACATTTGTATTGTATAATATAGTTCGTAAAAAAATATATTTTCGAAAGTGAGATTTTACATTATGGCTAAAATCGTTGTTGTCGGTGCTAACCATGCTGGTACTGCCGCAATCAAAACTATGTTGACAAATTATGGTCAAGAAAACGAAATCGTTGTATTTGACCAAAACTCAAATATTTCATTCTTGGGTTGTGGTATGGCTTTGTGGATCGGTGAGCAAATTGGCGGTCCTGAAGGACTTTTCTACTCAAACAAAGAAGAGTTGGAGAGCTTGGGCGCGACAGTATACATGGAGTCACCTGTTACAAACATTGACTATGATGCCAAAACAGTTACAGCGCTTGTAAATGGTCAAGAACATGTTGAATCATTTGAAAAACTTCTTTTCGCAACTGGTTCACAACCTATCTTGCCACCAATCAAAGGAGCTGAAATCAAAGAAGGTTCTCTTGAATTTGAAGCAACTCTTGAAAACTTGCAATTTGTTAAATTGTACCAAAACTCAGCAGATGTTATTGAAAAATTGAAAAACAAAGACATCAACCGCGTAGCAGTTGTTGGTGCTGGTTACATCGGTGTTGAGCTTGCAGAAGCATTCCAACGTAAAGGTAAAGAAGTTATCCTTATCGACGTTGTAGATACATGTTTGGCTGGTTACTATGACCGCGACTTGTCAGACCTTATGGCTAAAAACATGGAAGAGCATGGTATTCAACTTGCCTTTGGCGAAACTGTTAAAGAAGTTGCTGGTAATGGTAAAGTTGAGAAAATCATCACTGACAAGAACGAATACGATGTTGACATGGTTATCTTGGCTGTTGGTTTCCGTCCAAACACTGCATTTGCAGGTGAAAGAATCGAGCGCTTCCGTAACGGTGCCTTCCTTGTAAACAAACGCCAAGAAACTTCAATCCCAGGTGTTTACGCTATCGGTGACTGTGCAACTATCTACGACAACGCTACTGGCGACACAAGCTACATCGCTTTGGCTTCAAACGCAGTACGTACTGGTATCGTAGCAGCTCACAACATCTGTGGCACTGACCTTGAAGGTATCGGTGTACAAGGTTCTAACGGTATCTCTATCTACGGTCTTAACCTTGTATCAACTGGTTTGACACTTGAAAAAGCCACTCGTCTTGGTTTGAACGCTGCTGTTACTGAAGTAACAGACAACCAAAAACCAGAATTCATGGAGCACGGCAACTTCCCTGTTACTATCAAGATTGTTTACGATAAAGATTCACGTCGTATCCTTGGTGCGCAAATGGCTGCTCGTGAAGACATCTCATTGGGTATCCACCTCTTCTCATTGGCAATCCAAGAAGGTGTAACAATCGAAAAATTGGCCTTGACAGACTTGTTCTTCTTGCCACACTTCAACAAACCTTACAACTACATCACAGTAGCTGCCTTGGGTGCTGAATAATTAATTGAATACAAAAGCTCAGAGATAACTCTGGGCTTTTTTGCTTGCCACCTATCATATTGCAACTGCTTATCGAGTGATTTTTTGGTATAATGGAGAGAATGATTTTTTAGAGAAAGTATGAGACAATGAACCCATTATTAAACGGAATGAATGACAGACAGGCAGAAGCGGTACAGACGACGGAAGGTCCGCTATTGATTATGGCAGGGGCTGGTTCGGGTAAGACGCGAGTCCTGACCCACCGAATCGCTTATTTGATTGATGAAAAAATGGTCAATCCTTGGAATATCTTAGCCATTACCTTTACCAACAAAGCGGCGCGTGAGATGAAGGAGCGGGCCTACGCCCTCAATCCTGCTACACAAGACTGTTTGATAGCCACCTTCCACTCCATGTGCGTACGGATTTTGCGTCGAGATGCTGACCATATCGGCTACAACCGTAACTTCACCATTGTGGACCCAGGTGAGCAACGCAGTCTCATGAAACGGATTTTGAAAAATCTCAATCTAGACCCGAAAAAGTGGAGTGAACGTTCTATTCTGGGAACCATTTCTAATGCCAAAAACGACTTGATTGATGACAAGGCATTTGAAGCTCAGGCAGGCGATTTATACACGCAGATTGTTGCTAAATGCTACACGGCTTATCAAAAGGAACTCAGACAGTCAGAGGCCGTTGACTTTGATGATTTGATCATGTTGACGCTCCGCCTTTTTGACCAAAATCCAGAGGTCCTGACCTATTACCAGCAGAAATTCCAGTATATCCATGTCGATGAGTATCAGGATACCAACCATGCCCAGTACCAATTGGTCAAGCTCCTGGCATCACGTTTCAAGAATATCTGCGTGGTCGGTGATGCGGACCAGTCTATCTATGGTTGGCGTGGTGCGGATATGCAAAATATCCTGGACTTTGAAAAGGACTATCCAGAAAGCAAGGTTGTCCTTTTGGAGGAAAACTACCGCTCCACCAAGAATGTCTTGCAGGCTGCCAATGAGGTCATCGAAAACAACCGCAATCGCCGTCCCAAAAAACTCTGGACACAGAATGTCCAAGGGGATTTGATTACCTACTATCGTGCCAGAGATGAAAATGATGAAGCTATCTATGTCGCAGGGCAGATTGACCAGTTGCACCGAGAAGGTAAGGCTTATAAGGATTTTGCAGTTCTCTATCGGACCAATGCCCAGTCCCGTACCATTGAAGAAGCCCTACTCAAATCTAATATCCCTTATACCATGGTTGGGGGCACCAAGTTCTACAGCCGTAAGGAAATCCGTGATGTGATTTCTTATTTGAATATCATCGCAAATCCATCGGACAATATCTCCTATGAACGCATTGTCAATGAGCCAAAGCGTGGCGTTGGACCTGGTACGGTTGACAAACTCCGTGATTTTGCGACCAGCCACAGCATGTCCTTGCTAGAAGCTTCTCAGGATATTATGTTATCGTCTATTAAAGGGAAGGCAGCACAGGCAGTCTTTGACCTAGCCAATCTCCTCTATAATCTTCGTAATCAATTAGACAACTTGACGGTTACCCAAGTAGTTGAGGCAGTGTTGAACCAAACAGGCTACATCGATGCCCTTGCCGCACAAAATACGCTGGAAGCCAATGCTCGCATAGAAAACATCCAGGAATTCCTTTCTGTTACCAAAAACTTTGATGAAAAGGATGCTGAGGAAGAAGAGACAGGTCTGGATCGGTTGACACGCTTCCTGCTTGATTTGGCACTGATTGCGGATACAGATGATGGCGATACAGAATCTTCAGAAGTGACTCTCATGACTCTCCATGCGGCCAAGGGTCTGGAATTTCCAGTCGTTTTCTTGATTGGCATGGAGGAAAATGTCTTCCCACTCAGTCGTGCAGCAGAAGAAGAGGACGAATTGGAAGAAGAACGTCGTTTGGCGTACGTAGGCATCACCCGTGCTGAGCAGACTCTCTACCTGACCAATGCCAATTCTCGACTTCTTTTCGGTCGCACCAACTACAACCAACCAAGCCGCTTTATCCGAGAAATTTCCAGTGACCTCCTGGACTATCAGGGTCTCGCTCGTCCAGCCAATACTAGCTTTAAGGCTTCTTATGTCAATGGCAGAGCGACACAGTTTGGACAAGGTATGAGTTTGCAACAGGCCATGCAAAGTCGAAAAGCATCCGTACAAC
The DNA here is from genome assembly GCF_019754115.1 of Streptococcus sp. 2018110. Lineage (NCBI taxonomy): Bacteria > Bacillati > Bacillota > Bacilli > Lactobacillales > Streptococcaceae > Streptococcus > Streptococcus sp. 2018110. Next base: position 60,928 of record NZ_JAIJZO010000012.1, read on the forward strand.
CATCTGCCAAGATCGGAGGCAGTATGCCCTTCGCATCAAGCAACCAATCGTCAAGCTCAGGCACCAACTGGTCAGTTGGTGACATCGCAGTCCACAAGAAATGGGGCCGCGGAACAGTCCTTGAAGTATCAGGCTCAGGCAGCAATCAAGAACTCAAAATCAATTTCCCAGAAATGGGACTTAAGAAAGTCTTGGCAAGCTTAGCACCGATTAGTAAGGAAGAGTAGGGATGAATCTTCAGGTACAATTTTTTCAAAATGATGTTATAAAAGCCATCAAGGGAGGAGTATATCAAATTTCGCTTCAAAAAGTTGATGGTGAACGGCGGGTCTTGTATATCGGTGAATCATTCTCTATGTTGATAAGATGCGCACAGCATTTATATCAGTTGAGAAAATACCCAGAGTATTTAGGGATGACCGCTGAAATCCTTCGTGATCAAAACCTTATCTTAATGTTTGAAATTCTAGAGCTTGAAGAAGCGATGGGAGTCAGAAGAAAAAAAGAGAAGGAGTACATTAAGAAGTATAGGCCCTTGTTACAGAGTGGACTTAGTGATCGTATGCTATCCATTCCTAGGAAAAAAGAAGCGGTGGCTAATTTTCTGGAAATATAGATAGTGATAAAAATGAGGCTGGGCAAAAAGCCCAGCTCCACTCCCCAGAGTTCGTGTCAACATCTCAGCGCAGTGGTTGATTGGCAGATTTGTTCGTGTTTCACACTCCAAATCTGACCTAATCAACTATGCGGGGGTGGGAAGACGAACTCTTTTTTAGACTAGTCGAGTTCTTTCCCACTCCCATTTTTTGTGCATATTGTTGTTTTTGGTCTATCTGTAGTTTGTGTAAATTTTTTGAAAGCGCTACATTCACCGATAAACTTGTGGTAAAATATTATGGAAAAGGAGATATTGTGAAAAGATTTAGACAATTATTTGGACTAGGACTTCTTATAAGTACTGTGTTCCTATTCCTGTACGGGATAGGTGATTTGGAAAAGACTGAAGAACGACGCATACAGAGTAAAAATCTTGAACAAATGTTTCAAAAAAACTCAGATGCCTATGCTTGGATTCGGGTGGAAGGAACGAAAATTAACTACCCTGTTCTACAACATCCGGCAGACGACGCCTACTATTTAACCCATGATGCAGAAGGAAATGAGACTCAGTATGGTGCTATTTTTACTGAAAGGGTAAATCAGACTAGTTTTGAGGATCCTGTGACGATTATCTATGGACATGCCATGCGTGATGATTCCATGTTTGGTAGCCTAGACTATTTAGCGGAGCCTTCTACATTTGAATCAATCCAGACAGTAACGATTACCAAAGACGGGAAAGACTTTCTATACCAGATTGTTGCAGCATATTCCTTTACTGATGATCACTTGTATCACACCTATGGGCTAGGGGATACGAAGCAGGTGGAGTCATATGTCTCTCTGTTAGAAGTCTGGGCAAATGAATATGGTGGATTCTATCGCTCGTTTGATTTTGATGTTACTCGGGATAAGTTATTGATTTTATCTACTTGTGACGTGGTAGGAAATGAGAGACGGTTTGTAGTTCATGCCGTCAGAAAAGGAGGAAGCTAACATGGTTATTTTTAAAGAGAATAGAAAATTTTTTGAGTTTGCGATTGGATATATTTTTGTGGGTATAGGGCAAAAATTGATGGGAGTCTGTCTATTGAAACCCTGGTCTGAAAATGCTCCGGTCCTTTTGTGGCTAGGGCTGGTAGGACTTTCCTTGTTTGGGATTGGATTATTTTTCGTTGGAAAATTAGCCATTTGGTTTCTAAGGGAGTTCAATCAGGAGCAACGAGTAGCGAAAGTTGTTGGTCTAGCATTAGCAGTTAGCGTGCTTGGAGGCTTGCTGCTTGGAGGATTAGGGCAGCTAATCTATGATTACACTTCATTTGGCTATCAAGAAGTAAAAAATGCCATCTGGTTAGTGACAAGCCTATTTCAGACATTTATCAAAGTAACGGTCATCTTTAACCTTTACTGCTTTTATAAAGATAGTAACTTTTCTTGGAAGAAGGGGGACTTCCGAAGAATAATTGCCATTGTCTTACTGGGAATTCTTATAGCAGCCAGCATAGGATTGATATGGTCTGCCATATCAGACATCTTGTTGGGGCTTGCAGATATGATTGTTATTTTAGGGACAGTGTATTATTTACTTGAAAAATAATTAGGATGATATATATGAAAAAGAGAAGAAAAATTGTTAGTTGGCTGATGCTTTCGACTATTTTATTGGCCAATAGTCCCCTGGTCTATGCGCAGGAAATTCAAGAAATTGTTGAAACTTCGCAAAGTCAGGCTTATTATGAAAAAGCGGTGGAGGAAGCGCGTGAGACGACTGTCGGTGGTGATAATGCAAATACAACCAATGCATCAAACTCCGACCAGACAACCGCAGCAAGTACCACTGATGGCGGAGATGCCATTCAGCAGCCTAAAATCACTGAAGAAGGGCAAAATGCAGAAGAGGCAGCTTTACGGGCGCAGTATGGAGAACCAGTTCTCGAAAGTGGTCAAGAACAACTTTACAAGGTGGACGAGACACGCTTTGTGACCTATATTGGTAGCCAGGCTAAGACCTATATTGACCACGAGGGACGGGAAGTTCCGATTGACCTTGATCTGTATTCCTATCATGCGGATGGCACGCATTATTATCTACCGAAAGAATCTCCTGTTGATGTAGTGCTTCCCGCTAAGGTGACCGAGACTACGCCGATTGATGTTATCAGTCAGGAAGATAAAATATCGCTCTATCCTTTGGATAAAACCTACGAGCATGCGACTGTAGAGGACAATGCTATCCTTTATAATAACGTTGACGGTGCGACAGATGTCCAATATACAGTACAATCAAACGGCGTTAAAGAAGAAATCGTTCTGAGTAAATGGGAAGAAAAGAACCGTTTTACTTACGTTTTAGAGGCAGGAAATTATGATGTAAGTCTTGAAACCAATCAAATCTTGGTTCGCCAAAAAGGTAAAAAAGAAATACTTTTTGTCTTAAATGCTCCTCTTATGGTGGATGCTGCAGGAGAAACCAGTCAAGATATAAAATTGGAACTGGCTGAAAAAGATGGACACTACCATATTACTGTCGTCGCAGGGAAAGAATGGTTGGCAGATCAGGCACGTCAATATCCTGTTCGTATCGACCCAACCATTACTGTCCCACGAGAAAATATACTAGATTCTGTAACGAGTTCGGTCCACGGTCAATATCAGGGATATGCTTATGGTTATATTGGATATATGACGGTCGAATCCATAGGAATGAAAAGATTCGCAGACGTTAAGGACATCGGTCGTAGTCGTATGTATTTTAAGGTCAACTATGACTTTAAGCAGAATATTCCTTCAGAAGCTAAAATTGATAGCGCAACACTCAATCTCTATGAGTACACTGCACCTGGAAATCAGGGGACACAGTTTGCTGCCTATCGTTTAACAGAAGATTTTAATATCAACACGGTGACTTGGAATTCATCCGTCAATCTAGGTCGAGAAATTGCAGGTGAAAATGCCATTTCCGCGAAAAAGGTTGGGATGCACAACTTTGATATTCGTGATGCGGTCAACGGCTGGGTACAAGGACTCTATCCAAACTATGGTTTAGTTGTCGCTGCAACAGATGAGGGAGCAGATGGCGGTGCCTTTTATACGACTGAAGCCACAGCCTCCAATGCTGGTCAAATTGGCTTTAGTCCTGAAAAAGCGCCAAGCATTACGATTAATTGGTCCGTCCCAGATCCAGTAGATATCAATTATGCTATCGGTGATACGACTATCAATCTCCGGACAATGGTGAAGACAGATAAGTCTGGTAAACTCCAATTCCAAGGAGTTTTTGCGGATGGTCTGACTAGCCCTGCTGCACAGGTTGGCTACCAGCTCAGTGACCCTGCTAAGAATTATACTGGTCAGAGTACAGCCAGCTTTTCATACAAATACCCTGACACGGCTTCCTTTATTTCAGCATTTGAAAAAGGAACGACACAATACAAAGATAAATTGTCTAACTGGCAAGCGCTCGTGCCGTTTACAGAGCCTGAATTAAATACGCTCTACACCATCGATGCGGAAAGCCAGAAAGATGGTCAAACGAGTGGGAAGAAGAGTAGTGACTCTTTCATCATTTACAAGGTAACCCAATATGATACTCTTCCTAAGATAGCCAGCTATTATGGCGTACCGCTAAAACAGATTGCCTTTGACAACCGGATTCAAGATATGCTTCTGGTTAAAAACAACACTCTCTTTATCCGCAATCCAAGTAAAAATGCGAACAAGCCTTATAACCCACCTGCTCTGACTGATAAGGTCAAAGCAGACGTGGATATGCTGTTGATGGGGCGTGGTTTACACTGTGAATTTGGTTTTGAACCGATAAATCTTAATACAGGTAATTTCTACTTAGAACGAACAGATGTATCTATCTCAGACTTAGGTGGAGACTTTGCGATTGTCCGCAATTATAACTCCAAAGCAGCAGGTATCAATAGTCTATTTGGTCGAGGATGGTCTTTTGCCTTCAACGAACAACTTTCACTTGATGACGAGGGCAATATTAACTATATCCGTACAGATGGTTCTATTTTGACCTTTATCAAAGAAGGTGATACCTATAAGGCGCCAGAGGGCTATGATCTAACCTTGACGGTAAAGGAAATAGAAACTAAAAAAGCTGATTTTGGCAATGGCGAAGAGGACTACGCTGTCAAGGAATACCACATTACCGATAGCAATCAGCAGGAAAAAATCTTCAATTTCCATGGGCTTTTGACCAGTCAGACAGATGAAAAAGGAAATAAAACTAGCCTCTCCTATAACGAACAGGCTCAACTGACTAAGATTACATCACCGACAGGTCTTGTATATGGTGTGACACAAAATGATTCAGGCTATATCGGAGCAATCCAGTTACCGAACGGTTCGACACTAGCTTATGACTATGATGAAGCGGGAAATCTTATTTCTTACACGGACGCAGCAGGAGCTAAGACACGTTACGACTATGACGAACAAGGACGGATGATAGCTTGGTATGATGCCAATGGGACCAAGATTATCGAGAATGTCTACGATGAACAGCATCGTGTCATCCAGCAGACCGACGGAACAGGAGCAGTCTCCACTCTTTCCTATAGTGATGGACAGACAGTAACGACAGATGCTAATAGTCAAGTGACGACTTATACCTATGACAAACATTATCGTACAACAGCCATTACTTATCCTGATGGAAGCAGTGTTCGTAAGGCTTATGATGATGATAACCGCTTAGTGAGTGAGACCAATGAATTGGGTCAAACGACTAGCTACACTCACGATAGTCAAGGAAATATTCTCACGGAAACTCGTTTTGACGGAGCGGTCAAAACATCTACTTATGACCAAAACAACCATCTCCTTTCTGTAACAGATTTTGCAGGACAGACTACTAGCCATACTTATGATGCGAAAGGAAACCTTCTTTCTACAAGTTTGGCAGACGGCACTAGTATTACCCACACAGTTGATGAGCAAGGACGCATTCTTTCAACCACCGATGCTCTAGGAAACACAGTCCAGTTATCCTATGATGGGGCTAATTTGGTCAAAGTGACCAATGCAGCTGGTGGAGTGACCACTCTTACCTATAACGCTCATAATCAAGTCACCTCCATCACCAACCCTCGTGGTGGTGTGACAACGATGACCTATGATGCCGAAGGTCGTAAACTAAGTGAAAAAGATGCGGATGGTGTCGGTACAAGTCAGACATTTGACCCAGCAGGGCAAGTGATTGCAGTGACCGAAGGAAATGGGAATACTAGCAGCTTTACTTACGATGCCTTTGGACGCAAGATTGCGGCAAGCAATGGTGAAGGTGGTCAGTATAGCTACGAGTATGATGGTGTTGGGAACCTCCTTCGTTTGACAGATGCCGAAGGTCGTACGACGAGCTACAGTTATGATAGCAGAGGTCGTCTTCTGACAGAGACGGATGCTGCTGGACAAACGGTGCATTACAAACGTGACGCAATTGGTCGTGTCTTGGAACGGACCAATGAAGCTGGTCAGACAACATCATATACCTATGATGAGACAGTCAACCAAATCGCAAGCATTACAGATGCTTTAGGGCAGGTGACCAGCTATAGCTATGACAAGGCAGGGAATGTGACTCAAGTCACCTACCCAATTGGTACGAGTACGACCAGCACTTACGATGCTTTAGGTCGTCGTCTCAGCTACCAAGACCAAGCAGGCCGCACGGTTAGCTATACCTACGATGCGCTAGGAAATAAACTGACCGAAAGCCTGGATGAACGTACGACCAGCTATAGCTACGATGCACTTGGCAATGTGACCAAGGTCATCTATCCAGATAAGACGAGCGTTTCCTACCGATATGATAGCATGGGAAATGTTCTCGAGCAGACAGATGCCAAGGGCATATCCACTCAGTATGACTATACTGCCGCTGGTCGTTTGAGCAGTACGACAAATGCTCTTGGTCAAATAACCACGATGACCTATGATGCGAACGGAAATCAAATCAGCTTGACCGATGCGGCAGGAAATACTGCCAGCACACGCTATACAGGGCAAAACCAAGTTGGTCAAGTCACCGATGCACTTGGTCATACAACACACTTTAGCTACAACCAAATGGAGCAACTTCGTGAGGAAATTGATGCTCTAGGTGGAAAAACAAGCTATCAGTATAATGAACTTGGCTACCTGACCCAAGTGACCAATCCAAATGGTCATGCAACTCAGCTGAGCTATACCCCAACGGCTCAGGTTAAAGAAGTTATCCAGGCAGATGGTAGTAGTATTGTCAATGAATACGATGCTCTTGATCGCCTCATTAAGCAGACGCAATCTAGCGGTCTCGTTACTGAGTATAGCTATGATGCTGCCAATCGTCTGATAGCTGCGAAGGATAATCAATCTCTAAATGAAAGTTACACCTATGACGCTGCAGGCAATCGCCTGACGACAACCAACAGCCTTGGTCAGACCACAAGCATGACCTATGACAGCTACAATCAGTTGACCAAGGTCACCTATGCAGATGGAAGTAGTGAAAGCTACACCTATGATTTATCAGGTAATCTAGCGACTAAGACGGATGTAGAAGGACATGAGACCAGCTACCATTATGATGAAAATGGAAATTTACAGAAGAAGGTAGACCATCTTGGACGTGAAACCAGCTACAGTTATGACCAACTCAACCGTGTCGTGACAGAAACGGACCCTGAGGGGCATGAGACCAACTACGAGTACGATGTGCTGGGGAATGTCGCAAGTGTCACAGATGCCAACGGACACCAATCCACCTACGGATACGATGCTAATGAACGCCTGGTTCTATACAAAGATCCAAAGGGACAGGAAACTGTCTTGAAATACGATCCACTCGGTCGCTTACTGGAGACAGTGGCTCCTACAGGTGCCAGCCAGACCTACACCTACGACGCAGTGGGCAATCGTCTGTCTGAAACAACAGGCGAGGGAAATACCACTAGCTATACCTACGACAGTCTCAACCGTCTGCTTAGCCTAACCAAGCCAACTGGCGGTAAGACAAGCTATACCTACGACCAAACTGGTAGTCTCTCGACAGAGACAGACCCGAGTGGGGATGTGACAAGCTATGTCAATGACCTCTACGGTCGTGCGACTAGTCGAACTCTTCCAAATCAGGCGACTTTCAGCTATAGTTATGATGCTCTTGGTCGTCTGGAGAAACAGACAGCGCCACAAGGCTTGTCCAAGACCTATACCTACGATGTAGCTGGTAATCTTATCAAGGAAGTAGACCAGTCGGATCGAGCGACTAGCTACACCTACGATGTTGCCGGTCGTCTCTTGGTGGAGAAGAATGCTCTGGATCTAGAAAAGACCTACGCCTACGATGAGATGGGCAATCTGACCAGCATCACCAGTCCGAGCGGTGCTAAGACCAATCTGTCCTATACGAAGCTGGATCAGCTTAAAACGATTACCAGTCCGACAGGCCGTGAGACGGAGCTGAGCTATGATCCTGTGGGGCAAGTGACCAAGCGAGTCATCAATGGTAAGAGAGAGACAACCTATGCCTATGACCCAAATGGCAACCTCCTAGAGGAAGTCAACCCACTTGGTCAGGTGACCAAGCGGACCTACGACGCAGGCAATCGTTTGACAGCGGAGACCAATACCGCAGGTCAGACCAGTCTCTATAGCTATGACAAGGATAACCGCCTAATCAAGGTATCCAGTCCGACAGGCGCAAGCAGTAGCCTCACCTATGATGGCAATGGCAATCTGACCAGTGTTCTCACAGGAAGCAAGCGTCTTTCTAGCTACACCTACGACCAAGAAGACCAACTGCTGACCGCCACCAAGGGAAGTGGAGATGAAGCATCAACCAGCAGCTACACCTATGATAGCGTGGGCAATCTCACCTCCATCACCAATGGCAATGGTCAGGTAACGAAGTATAGCTATGACCAGCTAGGAAATGTCATCGAAAAGATGAATGCGCTGGGAGACAGCGAGACCTACACCTACGATGTCAATAACCAACTAGCCAAGATTACTAAGGCTGATGGTCAGACCATTAGCTACGACTACAACAAGCTGGACCAACTGCTGACCAAGAAGACTTCTACCGAGTCAGAAGGTCAGGTCCTCTACAGCTATGATGCGGATGGTCGCAGAGTGGTGATGAGTGACTTGACGGGTCAGACCCGCTACGCTTATAATGAAGAGGGTGAATTGACCGGTGTTCGTCAGGGTGATGGTAGTCTGATTACCTACACCTACGATGACTATGGCAATATCACCAAGATGGTCTATCCAGATGGTAGCGAGGTAGCCTATAGCTATGACGAACTCGACCGCCTGACCAAGGTGACCGACCGTGACGGCAAGGTGACCACCTACGCCTATGATAAGGCTGGTGACATGACCAAGATTGAGCGTGGAGACGGCACGACAAGTGCTCTGACCTACGACGCAGCCCATCGTGTGACAGAGATTGTTCATCGTGACAAGAAAGGTAAGCTGATTTCCAGCTATGCCTACGAGTACGACGATGGCAACTACATCTCCAAGGAAACCATCACGCAGGATGGGGAAACTCTGGTCCAAACTTACACCTACGACAGTCTAGGGCAAATTGTCCAGATGATCGTTTCAAGTAAGGATGGCAAGGAACTAAGTCAGTTTAGCTACACTTATGACCATGCAGGAAACAAGCTGACCAGCACGGAGACGGTGGACGGTAAGGAAAGCAAGACAGAGTTTAGCTATGACGCCGAGAACCGCCTGCTTGAAATGAAGTCTGGCGACAAGACCA